>JAFLEG010000732.1 GCA_017302195.1 Verrucomicrobiota bacterium | reverse complement strand
GCGCAGTTGATCTGCCGCAGAAATCCGCGGCGGGTAAGGGTGTTCATGGGATGTTGTTCGTCAAAGACTGCCATCGTCCTCCCGCCGCCGTCACCGCTGCACCGCCCCTTCCGGACACGTCGCCGCCACATAGACGGCGACCAGAACCCGGGTGAGACGATCCTGCGGCCCGATGAGATCCATGGCGGCCAGGATGGTCTGGCGCGTGGGCACGGTCATTTCGCCGCCGCAGAGGATGAGGTTGATTTCATCCAGCAGCAGTTCGGGGTCATCGGCCACCGCCAGCAGCGGGGTGTAATCCGGCGGGAAGGCGTAGCTGCCCGAGAGCACAAAACCGTACTCGATGATCTCCCAGAGTTTGTTGGGCAGGGCGATCGAGGAGAAGGTGTCGGTGATCTGGAACACCGGCCCGACCAGCCCCGCGGCGGCCATCAGGCCGGGCGGCTGGTAGTCCGGACGGTAGAAGTTGAACACCGTCGGGGCGAAGGAGGGTTCCTGGAGGGTGGCCTCGGCGAAGTCGTCATAGGACCACCACAGCAACCCGGTATGCCGTCCGAGGTCCCCGAGACGGGCGAGGGCGATGGTCCGTTCCACCGGTTCGCGCAGGCGTCCGTACTGGGTCGAAACCGCCGACCAGCGCGGATCCCGAGCCTCGGCATCCAGGAGGATGGCCTTGACCACGGCCCCCAGATTCCCGCGCTTGCCCGTGCCGTCATTGACGAAGACGGCCGAGATGCGGCCGACATAGGCGGCGGAGGGGTTGCTGGTGACGAGGAACTGGATGAGCTGCCGGCAGATGAAGGGCGCACAGTTCGGGTGCTCCACCAGGTTTCGCAGGGCGTCCTCGATGTCCCGGATTCCATTGTCCTCGCTTGGAGTCCGCGCCGGCACCACAAAGCCGTTTAGCAGGGTCTTGGCGCCGAAGTCGTGCTTGTCCGGCCACAGTTCCATCGGGGCGACGAGATCCTTGTCGTTGGAACCGCCAACGCCCCAGAGTTGTCCGCCAAACCAGAGTCCGGTGAACACCCGGGCAAACTCGGTGATCTCCTCGTTGCCATAGGTGGGGATGTTCTGCCCGAGGCCGTTGACCTTGCGGGTGCCATCGGGATTCAGCTCCCAAAGCCCGATGCTGAAGAGCTGCTTCACCTCGCGCGCATAATTTTCATCCGGGAACTGGTTGATGCTCAGGATGGCCTTCTGGTTGCCCACATGGCTCAGGTAATGGCCCATGACCGGGCTCAGGGTGACCTCCCGCAGGATGTCGTAGTAGCTGCCGAAGGCATGCCGCACGAAGATGTCGTGGAAACTGGCGACCGAGAGGGGCCGGTGCTGCAGGTCGCCGTTGCGCCGGGAAATCACCAGGATCTGGCTGAGCGCGAAGGCCACCCGCTGGCGCAACTGATCCTGGCCGGCGATGGACGCGCGGGCGAAACTGGTGAGGACGTTGGCGCCGCGGAGCAGGCTGTCGATCTCCAGGGAACTGTAGGTGTCGTCCTTCCGGGGACCGTCATAGTCCCTGAGGATCCCGCGGATGTAGTCGGCGTGCAGGGTGGGCACCTTGTTCTGGACCTGGTCGTCAATCCAGGCAGCAAATCCCAGATGCTGGACCTGGTCCAGATCCTTGGATGTCGGTCCAAAGGTGGCCTGCCGGAGGAATCGCGCCGCCTGACTCCGGGTCATCTGCTGGGCTCCCACGCCCGGCGCCTGGCGCATGCGCTCCACGAAGGTGACATAGTCGCCGGAGACCGATCCGGTCACCACGCCCGTGGAGGTCATGGAGCGCACCGGAAGACGGCTGCTGTCCGCATCGAAGGGGTCCATCCCCAGCAGCCCTTCGGCCCAGTCAGTGACGCCATCTCCGTCCGAGTCCACATCGTAGGTGTCCACGCGGTACAGTTCGCCCGGATTGAGTTCGATGCGGTTGGCCAGGATCACGCGGGACGTGCCGTTGTCCGTGAGGGGATCCGCATCATACGCCACCCAGTTGGGCGCATTGGTGGTCCAGAACAGCGTCTGCTGCTTCAGGGGCTGGTGTGGCCAGGTCAGGTGGATGTCCGGTGGCGCAGCGGTGATGGTCAGGACAATCTTTGAGGCCGGATCGAAGGGGTTCGTGCCCCAAAGCGCTTCCTGGGAATTGCTTTGTCCGTCGCCGTCGTTGTCGGAACCCACCCCGATGCCGTAGGCGTTGTAACGGGCCTGCCAGGCATCCGGCAGACCGTCCCCGTTGAGGTCCTCACCGATGGGCCAGACGAAGCCGGCGTAGGCGGGACGGCTGATGGCGCTTGCCGGATTGGAACGGTTGAATCGCTCGATGCCATCGGCGATGCCGTCACCATCGGAGTCCGGGTTTCTGGGATTGAGGCCCAGGAGATACTCGTCCCGGGCATTCACCCCGTCGTTGTCCCGGTCGCCGAGGGCATCGGACGCCTGGTTCAGGCTGAGCCCGTTGGCAGATTCCCAGGAGTCCGGCATGCCGTCGTTGTCCGTGTCCTTGTGCGCGGCGTACTGCGGGCGCGTGTGCAGCAGGGTGGGGCTGAACCGGACCTGGACACCCTGCGCCGTCTCGATCAGCGAGCGGCCGATGACGTTTTGGGCGTCCATCCAGTTGGCCGTGCCGGCATCCACAGAGGACGCGGCGGTGGAGTTGGCATAGGTCCGGAGGAGGATGCGCTGGTTCTTCGTCTGGTTCCAGATCTCATAGGTGAGGGTCCAGGAGTTCCCGGTGCCCCGTTGGGCGTGCAGTCGGAACCGGAGACGAT
>JAFLEG010000731.1 GCA_017302195.1 Verrucomicrobiota bacterium | reverse complement strand
GGCCACGCCACCCTGCAGGTCGGCCTCAAGCGGTCCACCCTGGTCAGCGAACAGCTCGAACAGGCACAGCAGGGGAACATTCTGGCCCGGACCACGCTGTCGCTCTTTTACGCCACCGACTTCGCCGACCAACTGGAGCATGCCATCCTGCCGGCGCTGCGGGCCGGGGTGGTGGTGCTCGCCGACCGCTACATCTACACGCTGATGGTGCGGGACCTGGTGCGCGGCATGGATGAGCCCTGGCTGCGCAATCTCTTCGGCATCGCCCTGGTGCCCGACGCCGTGTTCTACCTGGAGGTGTCGCCGGAGCAGCTCGTCCAGCGCGTCTTCGCCAAGAACCAGTCGCTCGATTACTGGGAGAGCGGCATGGACCTCGGGCTGTCCCGGGACATGTTCGACAGTTTCCTGAAGTACCAGGCCTGCATGCGAGACACCTTCCGGCGCCTGCAGAAAACCTACGGATTCGCGATCATTGACGGCGAGCGGCCGACGGCGGACATCAATGCCGAGCTCCGCGAGCGCATCGAGCAGGTGCTGTCGGGCCGGTGAGGGGGGCGGAAAGTTTTCAGGGACAAGTTTTCAGTTTTCAGCGGGGCAGAGACGCGGAGAGGCTTCACACCGAGGACACGAAGGGCGCAACGGAATCTCGGGAGGATCACCGCTCAGCCGCGGCATGGCTGTTCGGACCACGGGAGACGCCGGCGAGGTCCCCCTTTTCCCAGGTTCTAATTCCTTGGCGTCCTTTGTGCCCTCGGTGTGAGTCTCTCCCGGTTCGGACGCTGCGCGCCGTCGCCCACGACGGCCAGGGCTGCGCTGATGGCGGGTCAGCCTTGCCATTGGCACTCGCAAAAGGGCGCGGATCCGCCAGACTTTCCCGGTGACGGGAAGTTCGACAGAGAGGGGAGCCGCGGGCCACACGGCGCAGGAGTTGTCCGCCGGCGGGCAATACCAGGCGCTGGCGGAGGCGCTGGCCTCCCCGGACACGGAGGCGTCGGGCGCCTGCCCGGCGGTCATTGCCCGGGCGACTTCGGTTCCTGCGCTGTGCGAGGCGGTGCATCGGCACGCCGAACATGTGATCTGCTCCCGGGAGTGGCCGGTGGTGCTCCAGGCCTGGCGCCTGGCGCGCGAGGGCCGGGTGCGGGAACTGCTCGAACTCGATGCCGCCTGGGGACGTGATGTGTCCCAGGACGGCTTCCCGGGTGCCAGTGTCCAGGTCGGACGCCGCCAGTTGGGCAAGCTGCGTGGGCTGCGCCATGAACGGGTGATCCGCCGGTATCTGGACGCCATCGAGGCCGGTCAGGCGCGGGGGTGGCATCCGGTGGTGTATGGCGTCGTCCTGGCGGTGTACCATCTGCCCCTCCACCAGGGACTGATGCATTTCGCAAGCCGGACGCTGGCCAGCCTGGTCAGCGCCGCGGAGCGCCGTCACCGCCTGCCCGCCTCGGAATGCCAGGCGCTGCTGGATGCCGTGTGTTCCCAGCTCTCCGGCCGGCTGCCCCGGCTGCCGGAGCTTGCCGCCGGCCAGAGCGCCATCGTCCCGCTGGCCTGACCGCCCCCCCGATCCCTCTCGCGGTATCGGTCCCCAGCCCTGGGCTATCTGCTATTGGCTATCGTGCCGCCCCGTGTGAAGCCGGCGATGGCGCGTGGCCAACAGCAGAGCGAACTCCACTTCATCCTTCCTCCTTTCCCCAAGGGCTCCGTCGTTGTCACTTCTGCCCAAGCGAGGCTAGGTTGGTCGGAGTGAACCGCTTCGTCTCCTCGGCCTACGCCCTGATTCTCGGGTCGTTCTTCTTTTCGGGCGTGGCCGGACTGCTCTACCAGGTGGTCTGGACCCGTTATCTGGCGCTGTTTCTCGGGCACACCAGCTACGCGGTGGTGGCGGTGCTGGCGGCGTTCATGGGCGGCCTGGCCCTGGGCAATGCCTGGCTGGGCGCGGTGGCCGACCGGGTGCGGCGTCCGCTGCTCTTCTACGCCGGACTCGAGCTGGGCATTGGCGTGTTCGCCATCGTCTTTCCGTTCTACTACGACCGCATCCACGACCTTTTTCTGGCGCTGGTCCGATCGCTGCATCCCACGGGTCTCCTGCGACTCGGTCTCCAGTTCGGGTTCGCCGGCATCACCATTCTCCTGCCCACGGTGCTCATGGGCGCCACGCTGCCGGCGCTCACCAAGTTTGTGACCCGCTCGCTGTCGCAGTTGCGCGGCCGGGTGGCCGCCCTCTATGCGATCAACAGCAGCGGCGCGGTGGTTGGGACCGTCGCGGCGGACTGGTGGTGGATTCCCAGCCTCGGACTGGAGCTGACGCTGTACCTGGGCGCCCTGATGAGCCTGGGCATCGGGCTGCTCTCGCTGGTGATCAGCCGGGCCTCCGACGAGGGGGCCGAGGCGCCGCCGGCGGAGGTGCCGTCGCCTTCGGACGAACGGTTCACGCCCGCCGAGCTGCGCCTGGCCATGATCGGCATCGGCCTGTCCGGATTCGTGGCCATGGTCTATGAGATTGCCTGGACCCGCCTGCTGGGCCTGGCCCTCGGCGCCAGCACCCACGCCTACTCCCTGATGCTCGCCACCTTCATCAGCGGCATCGCGGCGGGAGGATGGATCATCGCGCGCTGGCGGCGTCAGGCGAATACCCTGGTGGCGTTCGGACTCGCCGAGCTGGCGCTTGCCGCCACGCTGTTCGCTTCCATCTGGTTCTACGACCTGCTGCCGCTGCCGTTCGTGCAGCTCGGCAACCTGCTGGCGCGGGGGCGTCCGGGCGCCTACACGCTCTACGAGCTGTGCC
>JAFLEG010000730.1 GCA_017302195.1 Verrucomicrobiota bacterium | reverse complement strand
AAGTTCCCGGGCGGCGAATGAGAAGGCCGTGTTTCACGGACTGGCGGCGAGCAAAGGGGTTTACGAAGGGCCTGCCCGCCGGGTGTCCGGACCCGCGGAGTTCGGCCGGATCGCCAAGGGCGACGTGCTGGTCACCGAGTCCACGACCGAGGCGTTCAACATCCTGCTCCCGCTCCTCGGCGGCATCGTCACCGACAATGGAGGCCTCCTGTCGCACGCGGCGATCGTGGCCCGCGAGTACGGCATCCCGGGGGTGGTCGGGACCCGCGAGGCGACCGAGCACATCGCGGATGGCGTCCGGGTCCGTGTGGATGGCGATGCCGGCGAGGTCACGGTGCTCCCATGAAGAAGGTCGTTCCCTTTTCCAAGGCGCACGAGACGTCGCAGTACGGTTCCAAGGCGGTGGGGCTGGGCCATGCCGTGCGGCAGGGGCTTCCGGTGCCGCCCGGCCTGGCGCTTTCCGGTGACATGGTCGAGGCCGTGGCGTCGGGGGACATCCGGGCCATCGAAAAGGTGACCCGGGCCGTTGCCGCACTCACGCCCCCCTTCGCGGTCCGTTCCTCCGCCGTGGATGAGGATGGCGCTGCCGCCAGTTTTGCCGGACAGCACCTCACCCTGCTCAACGTCCATTCGGCGTCCGATGTGCCCGGGGCGGTCCGCGAGGTCTGGTGGTCGGCCAATTCGGACGCCGCCATCACCTACCGTCAGCGCGTCGGCCTGTTCACCCGGCCCAGTGTCGGCGTGGTGGTTCAAACCCTGCTCAATCCCACCGCCGCGGGGGTGCTCTTCACCGAGAATCCGGTGACCGGGGCCGACGAGCGGCTGATTGAGGCGAGCTGGGGGCTGGGGGAGGCGGTGGTGTCCGGGCTGGTGGTCCCGGACCACTTCCGCCTCGACCGCTCCGGCCAGGTGCTGGAGCGCCGGGCGGGACGGAAGCGGATCGCCATCCGCCCGCTCCCCAGCGGAGGGACCTTTGAGGAGCCGGTGCCGGCCGAACAACAGGGCCAGCTTTGCATGGACGACGCCCAGATCGCAGCCCTCGGGCAGCTTGCCCTGCTCTGTGAGAAGGCCTACGGACCGCGGCGCGACATCGAATGGGCGATCCAGGACGGCACGCTGTTCCTCCTCCAGTGCCGTGCCGTCACCACGGGCAAGGCCCGCGGCGAGGCGCCGCCCCCCGCACCGCCCCCGCGCGACCCGGTGGCCGCCCTTCAACGGGTCCAGCTCTTCGCCGACATGGATCGGAGACAATCCGAGCAGATCGCCCGCCTGCTCAAGGTCCGACCCTTCGCGAAGGGCGAGACCGTGATCCTGGAAGGTTCCGGAGGCGCCGCCTTTTTCCTCATCGAGTCCGGCGAGGTCTCGGTGACGGCCAAAGGCGTGCCGGTCGCCACCCTCGGCCCGGGGGATTACTTCGGTGAAGTCGCCCTGATTGATGGCGGCCCCCGCTCCGCCACGGTCACCGCCCGGACCGACCTGGTGTGCTACGGGCTGACCTTCTGGGAGTTTCGCCCGCTGGTGGAGCGGAATGGCGCCATCGCCTGGAAGCTCCTGCAGGCACTGGCCAAGCGGCTCCGTGCCGCCGGTGGCAGCCCGTAGGGGCGGGGCGTGCGGGGACCGCCCTGCCGTCTCGCGGGCCTTCGGATCTGGACTGCATTGCCCGGCGCCGGGGCGCAGGATGTCCCCGTGGTTTCGGCCGACACGCTGTACTTCGCCTACGGCTCCAACCTGGTGCTCTCCCAGATGGCGCGGCGGTGTCCGCGGTCGCGTCCGGGGGAGGTCGCCCTTCTGGACGGATGGCGCTTCCGCATCAATGCCGCCGGCTGGGCGACGGTGGTGCCGGCGCCCGGGGCGCGGGTGTTTGGACGGCTTTGGACCCTGGATCTCCCGGACGAGGCGGCGCTGGACGTGTACGAGGACCTGGCTTCCGGACTGTACACCAAGCACCGCCTGCCGGTGCGGGCGGCGTCCGGGAGCTGCCGGGACGCCATGGTGTACCTCGCCGCCGATGCCACGCCGGGAACCCCGGATGCGCGTTACCTGGAGCCCATCGTGGCCGCGGCGGCGGATGCCGGCTTCCCAGCGGGCTACGTGGAGGAGCTGCGGTCCTGGGGCGGCCGCTCCTGATCCCGTTCGGCACGCCGCTCGGCGAAGAAGGCGCGCAGCATGGCGGCGGCTTCGTCACCCCGGACCCCCGGGGTGATGAGGCAGCGGTGGTTGAGCGTGGGAAACTGAAGCAGGTTCAGGGCGCCGCCCGCAGCTCCCCCCCTGGCGTCGGGCGCCCCGAACACCACGCGCGCGATCCGGCAGTGGACCAGCGCGCCGGCGCACATGGGGCAGGGCTCCTTGGTCACGTACAGCGTGCAGTCCGAAAGCCGCCAGTCGCCCACCGCCTCCTCCGCCATGGTCAACGCCAGCATCTCGGCGTGCGCGGTGGCGTCCTTGAGCAGTTCCACCTGGTTGAAGGCCCGCGCCAGGATGCGCCCGCCGCGCACGATCACCGCGCCGACCGGCACCTCCCCGGCCTCGTAGGCGCGTGCCGCCTGCCGCAGGGCCTCGCCCATGAAGACCGGGTCCGCTTCGAGATCGGGCGCCATCGGGATCAGCGGGTCGCAGGACGCGACTCCTCGTCCACCCACACCTGGAGCCCTCCGGCATGGCAGTGGCAGTGGGCCGAGAAGAATCCCCCGCGGTGCTCCCAGAAGAGCGGCCAGATCCGCTCCCGGTCGGTTTCCGGAATGGGCAGGGAGCCGTGCGCCCCGCGGGCGGCAAAGGCGAAGGAGCCCTCCGGAT
>JAFLEG010000729.1 GCA_017302195.1 Verrucomicrobiota bacterium | reverse complement strand
AACCGCGGTCCCGATTTCCTGCCGGACGATGCCACCGGCGGCGGTTCGTCCCCGCAGGTTGAACGGAACCTCATCGGGCTGAAAAAGCATCTGATCGGCGACTTCAAAGCTGGTGACTCCCTGCTCGTTTCGCACCACCGCCAGGGCGGCGGCGACCTCCTGCGGCGATGCGTTGGTGGGATACCCCATCTGGGTGAGGTTCACCGGAAAGCGCACTTCCAGCGGTTGCCGCGGGGCTGAACCTTCCAGCTCGATGCGCAGCGCCCCGGGACCGAGCGTGGCTAGGTCCGGCGTCACCCCACCGGTTGCCTGCAGCAATTGCGTGCGATTGAGCGTGTGGATGCGGAACTTGGTCCGATTTGGCACCGCATTGGGTTTGATGAGCACCTGCACCGGCCCCCCATCGCTCTGCGCTTCCAGGATGCCACCTTGCGGGTAAAGCCCCACGAAGCCGTTGTCGAAGAGTTGCCGGCTCACCGGCACATAGATCCGGGTGCCGTTCAGGTTCACGAAGGTGGCGCTGACGAAGTCCTGCTCGCTGCCCGAGATCACGCTGCTGAAGCTGCCGTCAGGGCGGCTCAGCACCGTGGCGGTTTCGCCGGTGCTTTCGTTGACCAGGATCACCGGCACCTCGGGATCCGCGGCGCCGGCCGTGCCATGGACCACGATGGCCGAGGGATCGTCCCCCGGCTCGTAAGCCGGGATTCGGTCCAGAATGGCGGCCGGCACGTTGGCGGCGCCGGGCTCGTAGATGATCAACTGGGCGGCCGCATCCCGCGTGCTCAGCGGCACGGTGGTGAATGTGAACTCTCGCGGACCCTCCAGCGGAAGGCCGCCCGGGTCGGCGATGGTAGCGGCCAGTTGAACCCGGTAGGCGGTGTTGGCGTCGAGCTCGTTGGCCGGGCTCAGGGTGGCGATGCGGTTGGCCAGGTTGAGAACCAGCGCGGCCGGCACCACCGAGTTGTCGGGACGGATCAACTGGATGCCCTGGACCACGGACGCCGGATTCACCCCCTCGTCGAACTCAATCACCACGCTGCCCACCCGCGGCACACGGGTGGCATCCGCCGCCGGCGTGATGCGGGCCACCCGCGGTCCGCGCGGTGCGGTGTCCAGATCCTGGGCCAGCCCCACTCCCGGATCCGTCACGGTGACGGCCACCCGGCCCAGATCGCCGGTGGCCGGATCCCGGACGGCCAATTCGCGAGGACCGGCGGGCGCCACGAGCCGGTAGCGTCCGTCCGCTTCCGTGAGGGTCAGCCAGGGCAGGCCCGACAGGGTTACCGGCATTCCCGGCTTGCCCACCCCCGCCCCGCTCCGCGCCACCCCGGTGACCAGTCCCTGACGGGCCTCCACCCGCACCAGGACAAACTGGCCCGAGCCGCGCAGGCCTGGCAGACGGTCTCCCCCGGCAGGTTCCAAGCTGGACAGATTCCCCAGCCCGTCGCTTTGAAGCCGCTCGATGGGCTGCAATCCAAAGTAGCCGACGTCGCTCAACACCCGCGCCAGAACGAACAGGGCATTGGTGGGGGCGCCACTCAACTGGGCGCCAAGGCTTCCGGTGACGGTCGAGCCATCCACGGTGAGATCGAAGGCGGCGACCAAGGAATGCCCGGCGGACAGGAGATTGGTGAACACCGTGGCGTCGAGACGGCGCAACCGGAAGGCACTGGGCCCGGTCAGCCGACCGCTGCCGGCCAGGATTCGCACCCCTTCCGCCCCGATCTGTCCGCCGCCGGAGTCCAGCACCTGACCGTCAAACGGCTGCCCGGCCAGCACGTCCACCCGGACGGCCGCGGCCTCCAGTTGGTCCGGGCCGAACACCAATTGCGGGCGCATCGGAAAACTCGCGTGCAGGGTCTGCGGGTCGGCGTCCCCGGGACGCTGATAACCCACGACGAAGTGTTCGTACTGGGGCGTGAGCCGCAGGGATCCATCCGAGGTCACGTACGTCTCGGTGACCTCCCCGCGCAACAGGAGGCCGCTCGGCAGGGGGGACTCCGCATGCCGGATGACCAGATTCGCGATGCCCGTGACTTCTTCCGGCACGGCGCTCGCCGGGCTGGCCGGAGGGGTGACCGAACCCGTCGCCGACAGGCCATCGTCCATCGCTCCCGGGACGGACGTCCCGCCCAGCGGCTGACCCACCTGGGCCGCGGGCGGTGCCGCAGGACCGGTATCCGCAACCACCAGGGCGAAGGCGCCGGCGCCGCCGAGGGTGACGGGGACCGCATTCGATCCGTTCCCCGGGACCACTTGCCGCACACTCCAGGCACGCTGGCCCTCATTCCAGACCACCAGGGCCGCGGATTCCGAAGCATGGATCGGCCCGGCCGGCCGGAGCAGGGCATGAAGTTCTCCGCCCACCGGCCCGGAGGTTTCGAGCCAGAAGGCATTCAACGGACTCCATCCAGGCGGGAGGAACGCCGGCAGGTCCTGCGCAGTCAGCGTCGAGAGTGTGAACGCCGTTTCCTGCGAGACGGCGCCGGCATCCACCTCGATCCGGATGCTTCCCGAGGCGTTGGTGATGAGGCTGCCACCGAGCGGCGTGACGGCGACCGGGTGCGGATTGCGCCGCGCCAGTCGCGGATTGGGGACCACCGTCGTCTGGCCGGAGACCAGTGACTGGCGTCGCCACACCGGCAGATGCCCGGCCGACCGGAAGACCAGTTCATGCAGGCCGGGACCCCTGCCCAGCGAGGCGACCCCGGAGACCGCATCGCTGGTTTGAGACACCGGGCCGGAGGGACCGGTCACCGTCAGCAAGACCCCGGGCATCGGCCGGCCGGCCTCATCC
>JAFLEG010000073.1 GCA_017302195.1 Verrucomicrobiota bacterium | reverse complement strand
GCCGCCCATGAAGGTGGACGCCAACCACACGCTGGTGGTGTGCGAGGATGGCGTGCTGCTGCTGCAGGCGGATGGCAAGATCACGATCTTCCGCAACGGGGCGGCGGTGGAGAACGAGCCGCTGCCCGAGGTGGCGCCGCGGCATCACTGGCATGACTGGGCCGACAACTGTCTCGGCGACCGGAAACCGCTGTGGGCGCCCTTCGACATCGGCGTCCGCATCACCGAACCGGCGCTGCTCGCGGTGAAGGCCACCCGCTTTCCGGGACAGGAACTGCGCTGGGACGCCGCCACCCACCGGTTCACCAATCACGATGAGGCCAACCAGATCCTGCTGCGCCGCGACTACCGCGAGGGGTTTGCCCCGCCGAAGGTGAGCTGAGGAGGGAGCGGGTCCCCTCGGAAACCCGCCCGGCAGGCCTGCCTTGAGAGCCGCCAACCGTTGGATCGGATCCGCGCGCGCGGTCTCGAACAGTAGCCTTGTTGTGCTCTTTTGAGGTCTCAGCCAGAGGTGGTCTCGCTGGCCCCTCCTTACCAAGTGCAACCAAGGAATCTGCGCGTGCGGTGTAGGCGTAATAATCCCAAGTTCTTGGGATGGGAAACATCTCGCACCATCGATTCCACCACATCACCGTCCTCGGGAGAAATCCGATGACTGTGGATCAGCCACCTGTTCGAAGCCTCCCCCACCGGGCGGCCCGGAAGTCCGCAGAGGCGAATCGCCTCGACATTGCGGATCGCGCTGCACACGACTGGTATCGCTTCGTGCTTTCGTTCCCCCCCCACCTGGTCCGCGGGTATCTTGATCAATTTGGGATCCGGGGAGACCAACTGGTGCTAGATCCCTTTTGCGGCACTGGAACCACTGTGGTGGAGTGCAAAAAGGCTGGTGTGCGTAGCATGGGCCTTGAAGCGCACCCTCTCTCGCACTTTGCCGCCCGTACCAAGGTCAATTGGTCGCCGTCTCCCAAGAAACTGTTGGGAGTCGCCGAAACCGTCGCTGAGGAGGCAACGAATATTCTCGAGCGGGAGGGGGTCTCCGATGACCTCCAGGGGTTGCTGCTCAGGGATGGATCCCCAGGGACCCACGCCCTGAGAACGCTTCCCTTGGAAACCATGGACCTCCTGCTCGCCCGTTCGATCAGCCCGCGGCCGCTCAACAAGGTGCTCGTGCTGTTGGAGTCTATTCATCGCCACGCGTCGCCGAGCGTGCTTGGTCATCTGCGGCTGGCATTGGCGAGAGAGTTGGTCACCTCCATCGGCAATCTACATTTTGGTCCGGAAGTGGGCGTCGGACCACCGAAGGAGGATGTCGCGGTGATCGCCCCCTGGCTCTCGAGGGTTCGGCAGATGGCGGACGATCTCAGAATCTTGCGGCCCTGGGCAGGTGTTGAAGCCGCCATTCTCCGCGCGGACTCACGCCAACCGGGCCAGATCCTGCCGGCAAAGTCGGTGGATGCTGTCATCACATCGCCTCCGTATCCCAACGAAAAGGACTACACAAGGACTACGCGGTTGGAAACCGTCCTGCTCGGCTTTGTCACCAACAAGGCCCAGTTGCAGAATCTCAAGCGTGGCATGCTCCTCCGCTCGAACACCCGCAATGTCTACAAGGCAGATGACGACGATCGCTGGGTAGCTGGTCATCCGGAGGTTCAACGAATCGCAGCTGCCATCGAACAGCGGCGCATTGAACTGGGCAAAACCAGTGGGTTTGAGCGGCTTTACGCAAAGGTCACCAGATTGTATTTCGGCGGCATGGCGCGGCATTTGGCAGAAATTCGGCCCGCGCTTAAGTCTGGCGCCCAACTGGCTTATGTTGTTGGGGACCAGGCATCCTACCTTCGCATCATGATCCGCACGGGCCAGATCCTGGCCTCCATCGCGGAGGATCTTGGATTTGAAGTCATGGGCATCGACCTTTTCCGAACCCGTCTGGCAACAGCAACTCGGGAGCAGTTGAGGGAAGAGGTGGTTGTCCTGCGCTGGCCCGGGCGCTGACCCAATAGTCCATGAGTTCCAATCGATACTCCCGAATACTTGAACAGATTTTTCTGGGGCATCACCGCCAGGGTGATCGCGAGGTTTCCTTCGCCCGCGACGAACTCGTTTCCGTGGCCTCCTCATTGGGGATTCCCCTGCCAAAGAATCTCGGAGACCTGATCTACACCTTTCGTTTCCGGGCGCCGCTGCCAGATCGGATCACCGCCACCGCCCCATCGGGTAAATCTTGGGTGATCCGCCAAGCCGGACGCGGCCAGTACCGTTTCGTACTCGCCTCAGCGTGGTCAGTGGTGCCCAATCGGAAACTGGTTCATATCAAGGTGCCCGACAGTACACCTGGGATCATCGCAAGATACGCGTTGGACGACGAACAGGCGCTGCTGGCCAAGGTCCGCTACAACCGCCTGATCGACATCTTTACCGGAACCACGTGTTACTCGCTGCAAAACCACTTGCGCACTGCGGTGAAAGGCCTGGGGCAGGTGGAGACCGACGAGGTCTACGTCGGGATCGACCGGCGCGGAGCCCACCATGTGTTCCCGGTCCAAGCCAAAGCCGGACGTGACAAGCTGAGTCTCGTTCAAATTGAGCAGGACCTCGCGATGTGCAGTGCCAAATTTCCGTCAATGATTTGCCGACCCATCGGCGCGCAGTTCCTGACAGACGACCTCCTGGTGTTGATGGAGTTCGTCCCATCCGGTGACGGAATGAGGATCACTTCGGAAAAACACTATCGCCTTGTGCCTCCAGACTTGCTCACCGAGGAGGATCTCCGCCTTTATCAACTTTCCAGCGAGACCCGCTGAGGGTTCTCGCAGACCCGAGATCCCAGTCTCCCCTACTCGTTTCTCAACGCCACCATGGGATCCACGCGGGCGGCGCGGCGGGCGGGAATCACCGAGGCGAGCAGGGCCACGACGACCAGCAGGACGGCGTTGGCCCCGAAAATGGCCAGATCGCCCGCGGTGACGCCGAAGAGCAGCGTGTCGAGCACCCGGGCCAGAAGCCGGGCCAGCACAAGCCCCACCACCACGCCAAGGGCGGCCATGCGGAAGCCTTCACCCACGATCAGGCGCAGCACGTCGCCGCGTCCGGCGCCGAGAGCCATGCGGATGCCCATCTCGCGCGTGCGCTGACCGACCGAGTGGGCAATGACTCCGTAGAGTCCCAACGCCGCCAGCACCAGGGCCAGGAACGAAAACACGGTCAGCAGGCGGGTGATCAGCCGCCGCGGCGCCACCGCCCGGTCCACCACCTGTCCCAGCGTGACGTATTCCGTCGCGGGCAGGGTGGAGTCATACGACTTCATCGCCGCGCGCACGTCGGGTGCCAGCGAGGCGACGGGCCGGGTGGTCCGCACCACCACCTCCACGGCGTTCCGATCATCGATCTGTCGGAAATCAAAGTACATTTCCGGACTCGGCGCTCCCTCCAGACTGCCATGCCGCACGTCGCCAACCACGCCAACCACCCGGGACCCCCCGTTCACGTTGAGCACCTGGCCGATGGGATCCTGGCCCGGCCACAGACGTCGGGCCATGCACTCGTTGATCACCACTGCCTTCTCCGAATCCGCAGTATCCCGGGCATCGAAATAGCGCCCCTGAACCAGCGGGATCTGCATCGTCTGCAGATAGTGGTGATCCACGATCCGGGGGAATGCGGTCGGATACTCCCCCGGCCGATACGAGATGCCCTTGGCGCCGGCGCCCCAGGAGCGGTTGCGGCCCAGCGGAAGTGTGTCGCTCAGTCCCACGGACTCCACCCCGGGGATCGCCCGGACGGCGTCCATCAATCCCTCGTAGTAGCGGTTCCCCTCGGACAGCGACTGGAACGACCGGGTAGGATCCACCCGCCATGCCAGGGCACGCCCCGGCTGGAATCCGAGGTCCAGGCTCAACAGGTTCCCAAAGCTCCGGAGCAGCAGCCCGGCCCCCACCAACAACACGCAGGCGAGCGCAATCTCGGCCACCACCAGTCCCTGCCGCACCAGGACCGACCCCCGGCCGCCTGAGCCGCGGGCACCGGCGTCGTTGAGGCGTTCCTGCAGGTTGCCCCGGGCCAGGTGCATCGCGGGCAGGACGCCGCAGATCAGCCCCGCCAGCACGGTCATCGCCACCGTGAATCCCAGAACCGTGGCGTCCACGGCCGTGGACTGCACCAGCGGGATGCCAAAGACCTGCAGGCGTCTCAGCGCCGCGGTGGCCAGGAAGGCCAGCGGCACGCCGAGCGCGCAGCCACCGGAGGCCAGGAACAGGCTCTCCGTCAGGGTCTGGCGGACCAGGTGTCCGCGGCGGGCACCGAGGGCCACGCGGACCGCGAATTCGTTGCGGCGCGCATTGGCCCGGACCAACTGCAGGTTGGACAGGTTGACGCAGGCGATGAGCAGCACGCAGCCGACGGCGGCGAAGAGCATCAGGAGCGACTGCCGGAAGCCGCCGCGGATGCTGGTGTCCAGGGGGGACATCCGGGCCCCGAATTGTCCGCGTTCCGGATGCGTCGCGGTGATCCGGCGGCTGATCACCCCAAACTCCGCCTGGGCCTCGGACACCGTCACCCCGGGCTTCAGTCGACCGATGGCGAAAAGGGTGTTTCCCCACCGGGCGGTTTCGGGCGCCAGGGGAAAGGGCAGTACCAGCGCCACCTCGGTACCGGGTGAGAACACCGAGTCAAAATCGAAGGAGGGTGGCAGCACGCCCACGATCTCGGTGGCATCCCCGTTCAGGGTGATGGTACGGCCGACCACCTCGGGATCGCCGGCATACTGCTGGAGCCAGAAGGCATGGCTGAGCAACACCGCCTTCCGGCCGTTCCAGACGCACTCCTCGTCGGTGAAACCACGGCCGAGCAGCGGTCGCAGGCCCAGCACGGTCAGAAAGTTCTGCGAGATGCCGACTCCCCGAAGCCGCTGTGGCTCTCCCGGTCCGGTGAGCGTGTACCGCATGTAGTCGAAGAAGGCGAAGTAGGCCCCCAGTTCCTCGAAGGAGCCGTTCTGTTGGCGCCATTCCAGGAAGTTGTCCACCCGGCTGGTCCGCTCCGACATGCCTCCGGTGCCGAGGTTCTCAATCCAGACCAGCCGGTCCGCGTCCCGGAACGGCAACGGACGGAGCAGCACGGCATGCACCAGGCTGAACATGGCCGTGCAGGCGCCGATGCCGAGGGCGAGGGTCAGCACGGCCACGGCGGTGAAGCCGGGGTTCTTGAGCAACTGACGGAGGGCGTACTTGAAGTCGGGCATGGACAGGTGTTCAGACCGGAGTTCTCTGAGCGCGAGCGGAATGATGGGCCGCACTCCGACAAAGGCCTCCAAATCGGACGACCGCTGGAATGTTCCCCGCCTGGTGACACACGGGGGCGGGGCATTGTTTCAGGGAGATGGGATCTTTGCGCACCATGCGTCCAAAGTTCACCCGCCCCTCGGCAACGTTGCCTGCCGTCTGGTCCGTCCGCGACGGCCGATGGCCAGACAACGGCTATTCCGCGCGGAGCGCGACCATCGGGTCCACACGCGTGGCCCGGCGGGCTGGCCAATAGCAGGCCGCCGCGGCGACCAGGAGAATCAGGACCGAGACCGCGAGCAGCGACACGGGGTCGAAGGCGCCGACCTGGAAGAGCTCCAACTGCTGGACCACCAGCCGGGAGGTCGCCAGGGCGGCGATCCCGCCGAGGGCCAGTCCCAGCAAGACCAGCCGTCCCCCCGCCACCAGGAACAGACGAAGCACATCCCCGGCGGTGGCGCCCAGAGCCATGCGCACGCCGATCTCCCGGGTGCGCCGGACCACCAGGTACGACAGCACGCTGTAGATGCCGGCCACCGACAGGGTGAGTCCGAATGCGGCGAACAGGGTGAACAGGGCCATGGTGAAGCGCGGCTGGACCGACTGCTCCGCCACCGAATCCATCAGCAGGAAGGGCCCGCGCAACGGCTGCTCCGGATCCATCTCCCGGACCTGGGCGCGCAGGGTGTTCATCCAGGACTCCGAATCCCCATGCACCCGCAGGGTGAGGTCGCGGGCGGGGGGCGCCGCCAGGGTGTAGGGCACCAGAGCGGCTGGGCGCGGTTCCTCGCGCAGTCCGGCGTTGCGGATGTCCGCCATGACCCCGATGACCGTGACCTCGGACGACGGATGCGCGGGGGTCCGGACCGCTCCCGGATTGGTGAGGCCGAGCTGGTTCAGACGCAGGATGCGTCCGACCGGATCCTCACCTTCCGGCCAGAGCCGGGCCGCCGCCTCGTTGATCACCGCCACCCGGTCGCCGTCCTGGACCTCCCTGGCGGTGAACATGCGTCCGCGCCGCAGCGGCACGCCGAGGGTCTTCAGATACTCCGGACCGGCGAGCAGCATCAGCATGCGCTGGTTCTCCGGCGCCGGCTGGCCTCCCATGGCAAATGCGGACACCGGCCCCCCGAATGGCGCACCGCCATTGCCGATGGACGCCGACGCCACGCCCGGGAGACGCTCCACCCGCTCCAGCAGATCGGCCGCAAAGCGGTTGCGCTGCTCCCAGGTGTCATAGCGACGCGGGGACAGCGGCAGCGTGGCGGTGAGCACGCGCTCCGGCTGGAATCCCAGAGGCACCTGCTGCAGGGCGACAAAGCCGCGCACGGTGAGCGCCGCACAGGCCAGCAGCACCACCGACAGCGCCACCTCGATCACCACCAGCGACGCCCGGATCCTCCCGCCCGCCGTCCCGCTGGATCCGCGGGCCTCGTCCTTGAGGGCCTCGGTGAGGTCGGGCCGCGTCGCCTGGAGGGCCGGGGCCATTCCGAAGACGATCCCGGTCCCCATGGAAACGGCGACGGAGAACAGCAGCACCCAGCCGTTCAGCTCGATCCGCGCCTCATTGGGCACATAGAAACCCGGCATGAGCGTCACCATCAGCCGGGTGATGCCGAAGGCGAAGAGCAGGCCAAGGCCTCCCCCCACCAGCGACAGGACCACGCTCTCGGCCAGCAATTGTCCCAGCAGGCGCCGCCGCGGAGCGCCCAGGGCGAGGCGCACGGCCATCTCCCGCGCCCGGGACGACGCCCGGGCCAGTTGCAGGTTGGCAACATTGGCGCAGGCGATGAGCAGCAGGAATCCCGACGCGCCAAAAAGCAGGCGCAGGCTGCGCTGCATTTCCCCGCTCGCTGCGGTCACGTCCAGATAGTTCGTCAGCTCGGTCGTGAACGGCTCGCGCGGGAAGCCCGCGGGATTCCGTCGCGCCCACTCCGCCTGCAGCGCCTGCAACTGCTGGACGGCCACCGCCGGCCCGGTCCCGGACCGGAGCCGCGCGATGGGGAACACGTCGCCGGACCGACGGGAATCCATGGGCAACCAGACCCCGTCGCTGGTCCACCATCCGAAGCGCGACGGCATGACCCCGATCACGGTGTACACCTGGTCATTCAGCCGAAGCGTCCGGCCCAGGGCGTCCGGCCGCCCCGCAAACAACCGCTGCCACAAACGGTGACTGAGCACCACGACCGGTTCCGGCTCACCTCCCGGCCGGAAGTCCGAGGCGCCGATGGTCCGACCCAGGACCGGAGGCACGCCGAGGAACCCCATGGCGTTCCCGGTCAACTGCACCGCGCGCAGCGTCTCCGGCGCCTGTTCTCCGGTCAGGAGCACCTCGCCCGGAGCGGTCGCCATGACGTCCGAGAAGGCCGGCATCCGGGTCATGTCCTGATACTCGTCCAGGCGGTAGGGCCGCAGCCGCTCGTCCGAGGCCGTGGTCCGCAGGCCGGGCACCCAGATCTCCCCGGGCCGGGCATAGGGATACGGGTTGAGCAGCACGGCGTGCACGACGCTGAAAATCGCGGTCGTGGCGCCGATGCCCAGAGCAAGCGTCAGCACCGCCACGGCGGTAAAGCCGGGATTCTTGAGCAACGGGCGGAATGGGAGCATCGGAAGATGGATGAAAAGTGTTCAGTGTTCAGTGTTCAGAAGCGGCAGTGGAACAGCTCCTTTCGGTGGTTGTTCGTTGTTGCGATTCAACAAGGTGGTTCGCCGCGACATTTCTGTTTTTCCAGACCTAGGAGCATGCTGACTGACGCCCAAAGACGGTTCGTTTGCTGAACGCTTCACACTGAACACTTCACACGTTTCACCCGGCACGCAGCGCGGTCATCGGATCCACCCGGGCGGCGCGGCGGGCGGGAAGCCAGCAGGCCAGCGCGGCGCAGGCGCACAGGATCAGGGGCCCGGCCATCAGGGCCAGGGGATCGAGCGTGGAGATCTCGAAAACCATCGTCCGGAGGAACCGGCTGACCGCGAGATATGACGCCAATCCCAGGGCGATGCCGAGGAGGACCAGCCGCAGTCCCTGGCCGAGCACCAGCGCCGCCACATCGCGCGGGGTGGCACCCAGGGCGCCGCGGATGCCGAACTCCTGGGTCCGCTGGCCGACGTGAAAGGCGAGGATCCCGTACACCCCCAGCGATGCCAGCAGCAGGGCCATGCCCCCAAACAGGGAGAGCAGGCGCATCGGCATCTGATGATTCCGCAGCGTGCCTTCAATCCGGGCCTCGAGGGTCTGCACATCGTACAACGGCTGCTCCGGATCGAGCGCGCGAAGGGTCCGGCGCACGGTGGGGATCAGGGACTCCGGCGGACTGGTGGCACGCAGCACCAGGGTAAAGCTTTCCACCGGGCGCTGGGAGTAGGGGAAGTAGAGCGTCTCCTTGGGGGTCGCGTCATCCAGTCCCCGATGCTTCACCGGGGCGACCACTCCCACGATGGTGCGTCGGTTGCCCGCCCCGGTGCCGCCCATGACAAGCTGCCGGCCGATTGGATCCTGTCCGGCGAAATACCGGTCGGCCAGCACCCGGTCTATCACCACCACCGGATCGGCATCGGGGGCGTCGGATGGTAAAAAGCCGCGGCCGAGCAGCAGCGGAATCCGCAGGGACTGGAAATAGCCATCCGACACCGAGCGCACCAGGCCATGCGGGGCCGGCTGGCCCGCGGGCGGTTCGTGGCCGACAATATGGTAGGTGCCCTGGGAGTTCATGTATCCGAACGGAACGGAGTCCGTGAATCCCACCTGGGACACGCCCGGCAGCGCACGGAGCGCGGCCACCAGACGGTCGGCAAACTCCAGCCGCTGGCTGTCCTCGGGATACTTGACCGCGGGCAGGGTGAGGCGGGCGGTCAGCACGGACGCCGCGTCGAATCCCGGGCTCTGCCGCTGCAGGCGCGCCACGCTCTGCCGCAGCAGCCCCGCGGTGGCCAGGAGCAGCACCGCCAGGGCGACTTCGGACACCACCAACGCCTGGCGAAGGCGGAGCTGGGAGCGACCCGCGCTGGTGCGCCCTCCCCCGTCCCGCAACGCCTCGGCGGCATCCGCCCGGGCCCCGTGCCAGGCCGGCAGCAGGCCGAAGGTCAGGGCGGTGACGCCGACCGTGGCCAGGGTGAACAGGAGCACCTGCCGGTCCAGGCGAACCGCGTCGCCCCGGGGCAATCCCGAAATACCCAAAGCCTCGGCCGCCGAAAGTCCCCAGGCCGCCACCGCCCAGCCCAGCAGGCCGCCGGCGGTGAACAGCAGCAGGCTTTCAAAACCAATCTGCCGCACCAGGCGCCAGTGGCTGGCGCCCAGGGCCGACCGGATGGCCAGTTCGCGCTGCCGGGACATCACCCGCGTGAGCAGCAGGTTGCCGACATTGGCGCACCCGATGAGCAGCGCGGCGACCACTCCGGCCTGCACCAGCCAGAGCATCGTCCGGAGGCCGCCCACCGTCTCCTCCAACACGGGGGTGACCACCGCCGAGAATCCGGTCGTCTCCACCCAGGCCCGGGCGTCGGGAAGGCGCTCCAGATTCTGGGCGATGATCGTCGCGCATTCCTGCTGGAGTCCGGCGGCGGTGGCGCCGGGCTTCAGGCGGGCATACATGGTGGAGAACTCATGGCCTCGCTCCGCATCGGATCGCTCTTCCGGCGTGAAGGCAAACGGGACCCAGAGTTTCACTTCGGGCTGGGGAAACTGGAATCCCGCCGGCATGACGCCGATGACGGTGTGGGACACGCCGTGCAGCCGGACAGTCTCGCCGACCAGGTTGCTGCGACCGCCGAAGTGGTCCTTCCACAGCGCGTGGCCGAGCACCACCACCCGGTCATTCCCCGGCTGCGCCTCGGACTCGTTGAAGACGCGTCCCATCGCCGGTGCGACGCGCAGCATGGAAAACAGCGAGGGCGTGGCCTTGAGGGCCAGCACGCGGGAGGGCCGGTCCTCACCGGCCAGATTGAAGCTCTCCCAGGTGATGAGCGCCGCGGACTCCATCGAAGGGGCGCGTTCCACGCGATCCAGGTAGTCCGGGATGGAGGCTCCGGCCTTGGCCAGATCCGACTTGGGATAACTGTTGTGCACCGTCACCAGCCGGTCCGGATCCGGAAACGGCAGCGGCTGCAGCAGGACCGTGTTGAGCACGCTGAAGATCGCGCTGTTGGCCCCGATGCAGAGCGCCAGGGTCAGCAGGATCACCGCGGTGAATCCGGGACTCTGGGAAAGCCGGCGCAGGGCGAAGCGGAGGTCAGGCATGGGGAAGTTTTCAGGGCCAGGTATTCAGTTTTGGGCAGGGGACCGGAGCGGCTCACTCCAGCCGCAGCGCGACCAGTTCCTCCGGAGCCCGCACATAGAGCATCCCGCGGGCAAAGGTCAGCGGGGTCTCCATGCGGGTGGGCTTGAGGATCGCCTGACATCGGACCGTTGTCGCGCCGTCCCGTCCGACCGAAAGCACCTTCAGCAGTCCCGCCCGGTCGTTCACGAACACCAGCCACTCCCCGAGCGCCAGCAACGGACCGTCCGATTACTCCGCCTGCTGCCAGACCTGCATGCCGGACGCGGCGTCCAGCGCGGTGAGACGTCGTTCATGGTGACCCACCAGGAGACCCTTCACCTCCACCACCGGGCCCATGACGCCTTCAAACACCGGACTCCGCCACACGTCACGCACGCCATCGGCGGCGGATTCCAACGTCCGGACCTGGCCCGCCGTGGGCACAAAGGCATGGCCGCCCGACAGGATGGATGCCGTCCACAGTCCCCCGGCCACATCGTCCATCTCCCAGAGCTTCCGCCCCTCCGCGGGGGCGAGACCCGCCAGCTTGGTCCCGAGGTGCGCCAGAATCTGCCCGCCGTGGACGCCGGGCCACCAG
>JAFLEG010000728.1 GCA_017302195.1 Verrucomicrobiota bacterium | reverse complement strand
CGGAGTCCCGCCCGCCCCGGACGCCGGGCGCCGCATCCCCCGCGGCCTCCGAACCGCCGGTGTCGGCCACCCCGCTCTGGCTGGCCCTGGCCGGAACCTTTGCCGTCGTCCTGGGCCTCGCAGCGTGGCAATTCCGCCGCGCGTCCACCGCTCACCGATGATCCTGGTGGCCACCCTGCTCAAGGAACTGCGGCATCACGCGGTCGACGCCGCGCTCGCCGTCCTCGGTCTCGCCGTCGCCGTGGCCCTGCTCACCGCGGTGCGCGTGACCAGCACGGCGGCGGAGCGGGAGACGCGCCGGGTGATGCGCGACCTCGGATTCAACCTCCGCATCGTCGCCCGCGAGACGGATCCCGGGCGACTCTGGCGCCAGGGCTATTCCGAGTTCACCCTGCCCGAATCCGCCGTCCATCGGCTGGCGGCCCAGCACGGAATCTTCCTCACCTTCAATCACCTCACCCCCACGCTCGAGCGTCCGTATCCCGTGGACGGAGCCGAGGCGCTGCTCACCGGCCTGGGGGCATCGGTGATCGGACCCGGCGAAAAGAAGCAGCCCATGGGCTTCGTGATCCCTTCCGGGAAGCTCTTCCTCGGCGCCACCATCGCCCGGCGGCTGAACGTGGAACGCGGCGGCACCCTCACGCTTTCCAACCAGGTGTTCACGGTGGACCGGGTGCTCACGGAAAGCGGCACGCCGGAGGATATCCGCATCTTCGCCGCGCTGGCCGATGCCCAGAAGCTGCTCGGACTTCCCGGCAGGATCAGCGAGATCCAGGCCGTGGACTGCCTCTGCCTCACCTCGGATCAGGACGCCCTGACCCACATCCGCAAGGCCCTGGATCAGGCGCTCCCGGAGGCGCAGGTCCTGCAGGTGCGGCATCTCGCCGATGCGCGCGCGCGGCAGCGTCAGATGGCGGAACGCTACGCCGCGTTCTCGGTGCCGCTGGCCGTCGGCGCGGCCGCGCTGTGGACCGGGGCGCTGATGATGCTCAACGTGCGGGAGCGGCGGGCCGAGATCGGACTCTGGCGCGCGCTGGGACGCAGTTCGGGGACGATTGCCGCGCTGTTCCTCGGACGCGCGGCGCTGCTGGGACTGGTCGGGGCGCTGGTCGGTGCCCTCGTGGGCACCGGGATGGCCCTGCGATGGGGGCCGCAACTCTTCCCGGTCACCGCGGGTGCGCTGGCACCGGACACCCGCCTGCTGCTGTGGACGCTGCTCGGCACGCCTCTCGTCGCCGCGGCCGCAGCGCTGCCCCCGGCACTGATGGCCGTGGCCCAGGACCCGGCCGAAACCCTGCGCGCCGACTGACCCCATGCTGCGCTGCGACCAGATCCGCCGCCGGTTCCAGGGCCCTGGAGGCGCGCTTACCGCACTGGAGGACGTCACCTTCGCGGCGGACCGCGGCGAACTGGTGGTGATCCAGGGGCCCAGTGGTTCAGGCAAGACCACGCTGCTGCTGACCCTGGGAGGGCTGCTGCGTCCGGACGCCGGCACCATGCAGGTGGACGACCAGGATCTGTACGCCCTGTCCACGGCCGCGCGGTCACGCTTCCGGGCCCGCACCATCGGCTTCGTCTTCCAACTCTTCCATCTCGTGCCGTACCTGTCCGTGCTCGACAACGTGCTGGCCGGCCTGCCCGGTTCCGTGGATGGCGCGGCGCGGCGTCGCACGGCAGCGTTGCTGGAGGAACTCGGGCTGACGGCGCGTCTGGCGCACCGTCCGGCCACATTGAGCGCCGGCGAACGCCAGCGCACCGCGCTGGCCCGGGCCCTGGTGAAAGAACCCGCTGTGATCCTCGCCGACGAACCCACCGGAAATCTGGACCCGGAAAACGCCGCCCTGGTGTTCCGGCGCCTCGACGCCTTTCGCCGAGAAGGCGGTGTGGTGGTGGCGGTGACGCATGGGCAGGATGCCGCCCCCCACGCCACCCGCACCCTGCGTCTCGAACGGGGCCGCCTGGCCGGTTCCCTTCCCCTGTCCCGCTGATTCCCATGCTGTCCGCACCCCTTGCCCGATGCCTCCTGGCCGTTGGATGCTGCCTGCTCCCGTCGGCCGCGGCAGACTGGCCGACCTACCGCGGGGACTATGCGCGCAGCGGCATCAGCACCGACCCGCTGCCCGAGGCCCTGAGCGAAGCGTGGGTCTGGCGGTCGCCGCAGGCGCCGCGGCCCGCCTGGCAGGGCGAGGCGAAATGGGATGGCTGGAACAAGGTCTTCGACATGAAGGCCCGGCAGACCTTCGACCGCGCCTTCCATGCCGTGGTCGCCGACGGGCGGGTGTACTTTGGATCCTCCGCGGATGACCAGATTCGCTGTATCGATGCGCGGACCGGACGCGAACTGTGGACCGCCTTTACCGAAGGCCCGGTGCGTCTCGCCCCGACGGTCTCGGAGGGCCGGGTGTTTGCGGGATCCGATGACGGGCAGGTGTACTGCCTGGATGCCGAGGATGGACGCCTGTTGTGGAAGGTGCGCGCAGCGCCCGAGGATCGCCGCATTCCCGGCAACGGCC
This sequence comes from Verrucomicrobiota bacterium, assembly GCA_017302195.1. Lineage (GTDB taxonomy): Bacteria > Verrucomicrobiota > Verrucomicrobiia > Limisphaerales > UBA9464 > UBA9464. The sequence goes on along the minus strand of JAFLEG010000728.1, from coordinate 285 downwards.
GGATCATCTCCAACTGGCCGGTACGGACCTCGGTCGTGGTGCAGGATGGCATGCTCTACACCACGGCCGGCATGTTTCCCTCGGAAGGCGTCCACCTCGTCGCCCTTGATGCCGTCACCGGGGCCGAGCGGTGGCGTCAGGTCCAGAACGACCTGCCGGCGCAGGGCTACCTGCTCGCGCTGATCTCGCTCGGCCGCATGGAGGAGGCGGACCGGCTCCTGGCCCGGGCCCTCGAGCTCGGACTGCCGCCGGAACGGTTGGTGGTGGACCGCAGTGCGCTGATGC
>JAFLEG010000727.1 GCA_017302195.1 Verrucomicrobiota bacterium | reverse complement strand
GGCGATGTCTCTCGCGGGACGCCGCCTCGGACCCTGAGGACCAGAACTTTTCCAAAAATGGTATTGCACCGAAGTGCTCGTTGCATACTCTCAGCGCTCCCGTTGCCGTCCCGTGGCAGCGCTTCGCGAACCGTTTTTGGCGTCCAATGCCCACCATTAATCAGTTGGTCCGTCAGGGCCGCGTGAAATTGAACTACAAGAGCAAGGCTCCCGCCTTGCAGGGCGCCCCTTTCCGCCGTGGTGTCTGCCTCCAGGTGATGACCCGCACGCCGAAGAAGCCGAACTCCGCGATGCGCAAGGTGGCCAAGGTCCGTCTGACCAATGGGACCGAGGTGATCGCCTACATCCCCGACGAGGGGCACAATCTCCAGGAGCACTCCATCGTCCTGGTCCGCGGCGGCCGCGTGAAGGACCTGCCCGGTGTCCGCTACCACATCGTCCGCGGCACCCTCGATTGCGCCGGCGTCGAGAAACGCCGCGTCAGCCGTTCCAAGTATGGCGTGAAGCGTCCGAAGGCCGCCAAGGCCGCCGCCAAGTAACCGCGCCGCCCTGCACCGTTTTCCTCCACCCCCTTCCCGTTCTTTGTATGGCCCGTCGTCGCCAAGCTGACAAGCGCCCCACCGCCGTGGATCCCAAGTTCAACAGCGTCCTGGTCAGCCGTCTGATCAACGTGTTGATGCGGGGCGGCAAGAAAAACACCGCCCGCCGCATCGTGTACGATGCCTTGGACTTCATGGCGGAGAAGAATCCCGGGGTGAACACCCTGGACATCCTGCAGCGCTCGATTGACAACGCCAAGCCGCGCATCGAGACCAAGGCCCGCCGGGTCGGTGGCGCCACCTACCAGGTGCCCCTGGAGATTCCCGCGGACCGCCAGACCGCTCTGGCCATGCGCTGGATCGTGAACTTCGCCGATTCCCGGAAGGGCATCCCCATGAAGGAAGCGCTGGCCTCCGAGCTCATGGAAGCCTTCCAGGGCCAGGGCAATGCGATCCGCAAGCGGGATGACGTGCACAAGATGGCCCAGGCCAACAAGGCGTTCGCCCACTTCCGCTGGTAGCCTCCGATTCCCCAATTTCACCGCCCCGCGGACCGTCCCGGGGCGTTTTTCATCCCTGGAAACCATGCCGAAGCCCCTTTCCGAAGCCCTGCCATGAGCGACGCCGCCGAGATCAACACGACGCTGAATTCCCCGAACCGCCAGTATTCCCTGGAGCGGACGCGCAACATCGGCATCGCGGCGCACATCGACGCCGGCAAGACGACCACCACCGAGCGGATCCTGTTTTACACCGGGCTGATCCACAAGATCGGCGACGTGGATGACGGCAACACCGTCACCGACTGGATGGAGCAGGAGCGCGAGCGCGGCATCACCATCACCTCGGCGGCCGTCACCTGCTTCTGGACGCAGAAAAAGGAGGAGGGGCTCTACAAGGCGCGCGAGGCGATTGCGCACCGGATCAACATCATTGACACCCCGGGCCACGTGGATTTCACCGCCGAGGTGGAGCGCTCCATGCGCGTGCTCGACGGCGCCGTCGCCGTGTTCTGCGGCGTGGCGGGCGTGCAGCCGCAGTCCGAGACGGTCTGGCGCCAGGCCACCAAATACAAGGTGCCGCGCATCGCGTTCGTCAACAAGATGGACCGGACCGGCGCCAATTTTGCCAATGCGCTGGCCGACATGCGCAAAAAGCTCAATGCGTATGCCTTCCCGATCATGCTGCCGATCGGCGCCGAGGAGCGCTTTGAGGGCGTCATTGATATCGTCAACCAGAAGGCCATCGTGTGGGGACCGGGCGACGTGCCCAACGAGGGGTTGAAGTACGAAATCAAGGAGATCCCCGAGGCGCTGCGCAACGAGGCGTCCCAGGCGCTCCAGGAGTTGATCGAGGCGGTGTCCAACAAGGACGACACCATCGCGGAGCTGGTGCTGGAGGAGAAGCCCATCACCATCCCCGTCCTCAAGGCCGCCATCCGCCGGCTCACCTGCAAGATCGAGCTGGTCCCGGTGCTGTGCGGTTCCGCGTTCAAGAAGAAGGGCGTCCAGGTCCTGATTGACGCGGTCATTGATTATCTTCCCTCGCCGCTCGACATCCCGGCGGCCGTCGGCCACGTGCCCGGTGCCGATGAGCAGGTGACCATCGAGCCCAACGACAACGGCAAGTTCTGCTCCCTGGCGTTCAAGCTCTGGACCGACCCGTACGCGGGCAAGCTGGTGTTCTTCCGCGTGTACTCCGGCATCCTGAAGAAGGGCGACACGATCTACAACCCGCGCACCCGCCGCCGCGAGCGCGTCAGCCGCCTGATGGTCATCCAGGGCAGCGAGCGCAAGGACGTGGATGCCACGTACGCCGGTGACATCGCCGCGCTGGTCGGACTGCGCAACATCACGACCGGCGACACGCTGTGCGCCGAGGAATTCGACGTGATGCTCGAACCGCCGACCTTCCCCGAGCCGGTCATCAGCATGGCCATCGAGCCGAAGACCAAGGCGGACCGGGACAAGATGTCCGAGGGCCTGCAGCGCCTCGCCGAGGAGGATCCCACCTTCCGCGTCTTCACCAACGAGGAGACCGGCCAGTTGATCATCGCAGGCATGGGCGAACTGCACCTGGAGATCATCCGGGACCGCCTCAAGCGCGAGTTCAAGGTGGAGGCCGACGCCGGCGCCCCGCAGATCGCCTTCCGCGAAACCATCACCAAGCCGGCCGACGGCGAAGGCAAGTTCATCCGCCAGTCGGGTGGTCGCGGTCAGTACGGTCACGCCTGCGTCAAGGTCGAGCCCAACGAAAAGGGCAAGGGCATCGAG
>JAFLEG010000726.1:2335-2817 GCA_017302195.1 Verrucomicrobiota bacterium | reverse complement strand
GGTCGGCACGCGCAACGCCACCGCCACATGGTAGGGACCCGTGTCCCCGGACACAAACAGGCAGCAGGAGCGGATCAGCCCGGGCAATTCGATCAGACGGGTCTCTCCGGCCAGGTTCAGGACCGGCAGCCCCCCGGGGGACTGGTATCCGGCCAGCAGCTCCTCGTTGACCGACCGCTCGAATGGGGCCCCGGTCAGCAGCACCCCGCACCGCCACTCCAACTGCGCCCGCTCCATCCACGCACGCAGCAGCGGCAGATCCGGACGACGGTCCAGCGCCCCTTCGGTACCGCACCCCACATTCAGTCCGATCAGGGGCAACCCATCGGGCAGCCCCCACCGGGATCGCAGCCCCGAACGGAAGGCCACCGCCTCGGCGGTTTCCTCCAGTTCGATGGCCTGGCCATTCCGCTCGATTCCGAGGGCGGTCAGGGCCACAAAATCCAGATCGGCATAGTTCAGGGGCAGGGACACTCCGTGAC
>JAFLEG010000726.1:0-2293 GCA_017302195.1 Verrucomicrobiota bacterium | reverse complement strand
AAGGGGCGGCCCGCCGATAAAACCAGCCGCGGCCCGGAACCTCCGCGACCCCCACCGTGTCCAGTCCCGTCCGCCACCGGGCCCAGGCCGCCAGCAGCGAGGTCCGGATCCCGGAGGGCTCAAAATCTATGAGCAGATCCCCTTCACAGCGCCGGACCACCTCCATAAACCATTGCAGGCTCCCCCGCCATTCGCTCCAGGCCGTGGGCCATTTGGTGCGGACATGAAACGAATCCAGCAGCGGATGTCTGGCCATCAGCCCTTCCGATGTCGATCCGGGATCAGAGGTCAGGAACACCAGATGCAGCCGCGCTCCCGGGAAGTGATTCGAGAGCGCCCGCCACGACGCGGAACTTCGAAGGAGATCCCCGACACCCGCACTGTGTCCCTTGAGCAAAATGATGTTTCGCGGTGAGCCTGCCATGCCCGGCACCACCCTACGGACACCCCGGGGATGGAGGCGAGCCTGACCAGAATCCCCATGCCGCCCGGCCATCCAGGCTCCGCCACCCTGAATGGGGCGCGGACGGCATCAGCTCACGCCCCGCGTTTCAGGTTCCAAACCGCCTGCCACGCACGTTCATCACAAAAAATTCAAAAAAAATCTCGCAGAAGGCCTCTAATCACAATAACGTATTGGGAGGTGGCCAACCCCGCCGTTTAGAAAACTTACGAGTCTCAGATCCCGACGTGGGACCACTGAGTCTCGCTAGCTTTTACAGGCAGGATGTCTTCGAAAACCGCCCGGAATTCCCGGGCAGATATAGGTCATGGGCCCCGGGCTTTGGAGGCGTGGGCAGGTCGTTTGAAACTTGGTTGCAGTCGCCCTCACTCAGAAGCATTCATAAGCGACATTATTCGTCGCATCATTGGCGGACTTTCGTGGCCCCCCGCCTGGGTTTCCGCGGCCGCGCTCATGGCCCTCCTGATGGGCGGAGCCCGGGCTGATTCCCCGGAATCCTCGATAGTCCAAGTTCATGCAGACTCATCGGGGGCGGCCTTCAGAAGCCCCCGCCCCCTGGCCGAGGGGTCGGGCGGCGCCGGATATGTATTGCCAGGCAACCAAATTCTGACCTCGGCCCAGGGCCTGGAGTGGGCGTCACGCATCCTGGTGCGCGTCACCCAGGACGCGCCGCTCCATGAGGCGCGGGTCAGCCATTGGGACCCCGATCGTGATCTGGCGGTTCTGACCGTGGACGATCCGGACTTCTTTGCCGGCCTGGAGCCGCTGGATCGTGAAACCCTGCTGAGCCTGGTTTCCGGGAATGAGCGGATGGCAGACGCCGGAGGATGGCCGGTGGCTCCCGAATCCGAGGGGATCGCCCCCGATGGAGAAGCAGAAGCTCTGGACCGTGGCTCCCTCGCCCTCCGCACCTGGGCCAAGACCCGGGAAGACCGTGCCGAGGATTCCCAGGGGGCCGGAAGCCTGCCCTATGCGGTGATGGAGGCGCCCGCAGGGGCAATCGGGTTGATGGCCGCTCCGGCCCCGCTCACCCTGGCCGATTTCAGCCGGGCCAACGAGGCGGCGCGGTTCACGAGAGCCAATGTCAACGTGGCGGTCCTGCGAAACGAGGGCGGACCCGCGCTCCGCCTCACCGCCGCCACCCCGACGGCCGATTCCACGCTCGTCCTCAACAATGCCACCGGCTGGAATCTGAGCGGGCATGGCGAACTCACCCTGTTCATCAAGAACAATGGTCCGCTGCCCGTGACCAACACCTGGTCGCTGGTCAATGCCGCGGGCCGCCAGGTATCCCTGCAGACCTTTCTGGCGCCGGGGAGCATGCGCACCCTTCGGATTCCGCTGGTGCCGGCGACCTATACGCCGGCGTACACCACGAGCACGCTGCGGGGAATCCCCAAGGCCACACTGCTCAACAACATGGCCATGGACCTGGCGCGGGTGATCCGCTTCCAGGTCACCGGACGCCTGGGCACGTCCACGCTGGAAATCGGGAACCTCGTCGCCAAGGAAAGCCCGATGCCGGTGCAGAATCCCTTTCCGCTGGTGGATGATTTCGGCCAGTACCGGTTCCTGGGCTGGGACGGCAAGGTGACCGGCGTCAGCGACCTGACCGCGCAGCGGGACCGGGAGCGCGCCGAACTGGCCTCCAATCCACGGCCGGCCAACTGGAACGAGTACGGCGGATGGACCGGCGGCCCCCAGTTGGCCGCCACCGGCCACTTCCGCACCGAGAAGTATCAGGGGCGGTGGTATTTTGTGGACCCCGCCGGACGCCTGTTCTTTTCCATGGCCGTCAAGGATGTGAATGACCGACAGGACACGGCGCTC
>JAFLEG010000725.1 GCA_017302195.1 Verrucomicrobiota bacterium | reverse complement strand
CTGCCGGATCCGCCCAAGAAAAGACCCGGCGAGCGAACTCGCCGGGTCTCCGGGCTCTTGGCACCTACTGCTTCTTCGCTTAGTTTGGTCACACCCCATTCTTGGCGGACGTGTGTGGCTCTGGGTTGGAGCGCCGACGTCGGAGTGAAGCTAAGGAATTGGGCGGGATTTGGTAGTGGCGTTTATGCGTGTTTTCGTCATCAACGTTTTAGTGACATCTGGCACTATCGACAGGGGGTGACCTGTGGCCGCACGGTCTTTCCCTGGTTGTGATGAACGGATCGGATGCCATGCCTGCGGTCCCTTCCGGAGCTTTCACGGGGGTCAAAGCGGGCGTGGTGATGGCCGTCCTGGCAGGACTGATGTTCACCGGGTTGATGGTCCGGGCACTGGTGCGGGTGGACCGTGGACTGGCTGCCGAGGTATTTGAACAGCGGGTGAGCCGCTGCTGCGAGAGGGTGGCGTCCCGCACCGAGGCGTTGATGGCCCGTCTCTCCCAGGGGGAGCGCTGGGTCCGTCCCGGAGCCGGGACTTCCCCGGGGCAATGGACCGGATGGTGCCGACAGCAGGTTATGTCCGCGTTCCCCGAGGTGGTCGAGATTGCCTACGTTCCCTGGGCGGGCAGCCCGGATCAGACCAACGGTGTCTGGTCGCTTCGTCTGCAGTATTACGCCGTCCCTCGGGACTTCGGGGAGGATCCGGAGGATTCCACGATCCACCGGCTCTGGACTCCGGGAGCCGGCGGGGATCCGGGGGATGCTCAGGCCACCCTGGAACGCGTGCTCATGGATGGTCGCCCCCGGATGACTGCCTTGGTGGGGGCTGGCATGCAGTCCGTAATTCCGGAAGGGCCAAGCCTGGTGCAACTTTATCTGCCGGTCCTGTCGGCACCGGATGCCGAGTCCCGTCCCGTCCCGTTGACCGGCTTCCTGGTGGCGACGCTGGACTTTGCCCGGTTCGCCGACCTTCCCGACACGATCTCGGCGGCGCTTGAACGGCGATGTGAAGTGCGCACCGACCGGGGGGCATGGGTGTCCATTGACCGCAGTTTGAAGCCGGTTCCGGACTCCGCAGGCGGATTTCACCGGTTGGTTTCCGAGGAAATTCTGGAACGGTGGTTCCGATGCCACTTCTGGAGCCCGGTGACAGCGGGCGAGGGCGCCGGGTCCTCCGATGCCGCGATTGCCGGGGTGCTGGGCGTGCTGATGACCGGGCTTTTTGCCGGGTTGGTCTGGACCCAGGGACGCTCGCGGCGTGAACAGGCGGCGGTCACCTCGGAACTCCGCCTGGCGCATGGTCGCCTTGCCGAGGTCATCCGCGAACGGGAGCGGTTGAGCCGGGACCTGCACGATGGCACCATCCAGAGCGTGTACGCCGTCGGCTTTGAACTGCAGCGGGTCCGTTCCCTGGTGGAGCGCAACCCGCCCGCGGCCCAGGCCGAAATCACCCGGATCCTGGCAACGCTCAACGAGGTGGTGGCCGAATTGCGGGAGTTCATCCTCCAGGAGGAGACCGGGGGAAAGTCCGTCCAGACCCTGGATACCGTGCTGAACGCGCTGGTGGGGCGCCTTCGCCGCACCACGCAGGCGGAGATTTCCCTGGAGCTGGCGCCGGATGCCTCCCGGCTCATCCCCCCGGAACAGGTCGTGGAACTGCTGCATATCGTCCGGGAGGCTCTGACCAACAGCATCCGCCACGGCTATCCGAGACAGATCGGAATCGCGCTGACCCGCGAGGGCCGGGACTGGCGGCTGACGGTCGCCGATGACGGCACGGGGTTTGATCCGCAACGCGCCTCCGGGCATCCGGGGCGCGGTCTGCTCAACCTGCAGGAACGCGCGGATGAGCTGGGAGGCGAATGTGTGGTCGTGTCAGTTCCTGGCACCGGTGCCGCGGTTCGGGTCATCTTTCCCGTGCTGGCCGATCTCTCCCCTCCGGAGCCGGAAGCGCCATCCGCCTGATGCCCTCCACTTCCCAGAGTTCTCCGGCACCGCGATCCGAAACCGCGGCCGGTGTCCGTGTCCTGTTGGTGGACGACCACCACATCGTGCGGGTCGGATTGCGCACCGTGCTCGGGGAGGATCGCCGGATTTCGGTGGTTGGGGACGCGGCGACCGCCTCGGATGCCCTGACCCAGGCGGTCCGACTGCGGCCCCAGGTGGTGTTGCTGGACTTGCGGCTTCCGGACCGTTCCGGACTGGAGGTCTGCCGCCTGCTCAAGCAGTACCATCCGGCGCCCATGGTGCTCTGCCTGACCTCCTTTGCCGACGACCAGACGATCCTGGCCGCCATCGAAGCAGGCGCTGACGGCTACCTGTTGAAGGAAGTGGACGGCCCCAACATCGGTGATGCCATCGTGACCGTCGCCCGTGGCGGATCCGTGATGGATCCGCGGGTCACGCGGCGCATGCTCGGGGCGGTCCGCGACCGGACCGGAGCCGGGGAACTTCGGCGCAAGCTGGACCGGTTGTCCGCGCAGGAACGCCGGGTGCTGGCGGTGGTCTCGCAGGGCAAGACCAACAAGGAGGTCGCGGAAATCCTCAGCCTGGGATCCGGAACCGTCCGCAACTATCTCGCGACGGTGTTCCAGAAGCTGGAGGTCGCCCGGCGGGCGGAGGCGGTGGCCTTGTGGGTCCGGTCGGAGAGCCGGCCGGAGGACTGACGGCCTGTCCAGCCCCAACGGCGCCCCGTACAGGGCGGTGAGCAAGGAGGGTGAAGTGAGGTTGGGGTAGAGCGGGTTAGGGCGATTGTGGTGGCGCCCGGGCTTGGGGTCTGATGGAGTTTGGTCATGGCAGTGCACCTGGCGAACACGGAGGGCG
>JAFLEG010000724.1 GCA_017302195.1 Verrucomicrobiota bacterium | reverse complement strand
GACAAGGTAGCCACCGAAGGCTCCAGACGCCATCCCAACCAAGGTTTGGAAAGGGAGCTTCCCGTGAGAGGACGATCCGAATCCCCCCTCGACCCGGAAGATCTGGAGACTGCCCCAGGACGGCCAGACGCCTTCCTTGCGCTGCCCCTGCCCCGCCGCGCCGGCGACTACCAGGAGCTTGCCGTCCGTGGTGAAACGGGCGTGGGTGATACGCTTCTTGGTGTCCACCGAGTGCACCAGGGCGCCATCGGCCGCGGAAAACACGGCGAGGTTCCAGGTGCCCTGGGCCTGGCGTCCGGCCATCACGAAGTGGGTGCCCTCCGGATGCCACGCCACGGCCTCCATCAAGCCGGAGCCCTGCTGCCCGTCCCGGATCTGGTCCATCCGCTCCCCCTGCCGCCACCGCCAGCGCTGCCAGGTCATCTTGCCGTTGCCGGCCATGGGGTCGGTCATGGGTCCCATGCCGCAGCCCAGCAGGACCTCGCCATCCGGCGAGAAGGCCAGGCCGTAGATGCCGCCGCAGTAGTGATGGGTCTTGATCGTGCCCCAGGAGGTGAAATCCGGGGAGGTCCAGCGCGAAACGGGTGTGGTGCCGTTCCCCTGGAGATCCCAGACGCACACCTCACCCATCATGTTGGCGGCTGCGAGGTGCCGTCCGTCCGGACTGAATGCGCAGCTCAGGACCGGCGGCAGGTGGCTGAAGCTCGCCACCAGGCGGCCGTCGGCGGTGTCGAACACCTTGACGGTCGGCTCCATCGAGGCGGCCGGCTCGTATTTCCATCCGCCCGGCAGGTACTGACCCGTGGTGGCGGCCAACTGACGTCCGTCCGGGGACAGCGCCAACTGCCAGTTCCAAAAGCGGTGCGCCACCACACGTCGTGCACTCCGCCGGGTCGCCACGTCATGCCACAGCAGCGCCCCGTCGTAGCCGCCGGAGATCGCGGTCCGTCCGTCCGGCAGCAGCACGCAGCCGCTCGCAAACGAGGGATGCCGGACCTCGAATGCCTCCGGATTCCCGGCCTCGGTGTCCACGGCGTACACCGCCCCGTCGGCGCAGGCGGCAAAGGCCTGGCGTCCGTCGGCCGTGATGGCCAGCCCCAGGACTCCGGTCGGCAGGGCGTGTTCCTTGAGGGAGGTGAGTTTCATCGGTCAGGCCAGGAGGTCGTGGATCGGTTCGGCCCGGTTTTCCACCCGGTGGAAGGTCGGCATGCCCGGAAGGTCGTATTCGGCGTACGGGTCAATGCCCAGGGCGGTGAAGATCGTCGCGAAGAGATTCTGCTCGTGGTACGGCTTCTCGATCACCTCCACGCCATCGGCATCGGTCGCGCCGGTGATGACCCCGCGCTTCAGACCACACCCCGTCATCATGAGACTCCAGGCGTTGGGGTAATGGTCGCGTCCGCGTGCGGCATTCATCCAGGGGGTGCGGCCGAACTCCCCCATGGCAATGACCAGCGTGGAATCGAGCAGGCCGCGCTCCTCTAGATCGTGCACCAGGTGGAACAGCACCCGGTCCAGCTCCGGCACCAGCATCTGGTGGATCTCGTGCTGGAAGACGTGGTTGTCCCAGTTCATCCCGTTGGCGACCATGACGAAGGGCGCCCCGTGCTCGACCAGGTGCCGCGCCATCAGGGCATGCTGTGCGAAGCTTCCCGGACCGTAGCGCTCGCGGTCGCGGGCGGGCAGTTGGTTCACGTCGAAGAGGTCCGCGCTGGCCGCCATCCCCTTCATCCGCTCGAAGGCCGCATTCTGGCTCCGGGCGGCGGCGCTCCCGCGATCGCGCTCGAACTTCGCGGTCAGGAAGCGCCGCAGGGTCTCGCGCGCTTCCCGGTCGTGTTCCGGGATGGCATCGGACGCCGAGCGCAGAATCTGGCTGTAGTCGCCGCCCAGCCGGACCGGCGCATGCTCCGCCCCCAGCCAGCCGGTCCAGTTGCCCGCCTTGAAGGTCTCGAACTCGTTGCCGCCCGGGATGGGGTCGAGGAAGACGAAATTCGGGATCGGCGAGTCGAGCTGGCCAATCGCCTCGGAGAGGGCGCAACCCAGGGTCGGACGCGTGAAGCCGGCCCGCTCCGGATTGCCCCGCTGCAGGAGGGTGATGGCCTGCAGGTGCTCGGGCTGCGCGGTCTTCATGCTCCGCACGATGTTCAACCGGTCGGCAATGCCCGCGCAGCGCGGCATGAGGGATGAAAAGTGCACGCCCGGGATACGGGTGGGAATGCTGCCAAACGGGCCGCCGGAGGGTCGGCCGGGCTTCGGATCCCAGGTCTCGAACTGGCTCGGCGCCCCGCACAGCCAGAGGAGGATGCACCGCTTCTGCGCCTTGCGGGTTTCGGCGGCAAACACCGGGTTGTGAAAGAGCCCGTGAAAACTCGCCGTCGCCGCCACCGCGCCTCCGCCCAGCCCCTTCAGGAACAGTCGGCGATGGTGCCGGTGTTCATCGGTCGGACATCGGCCAACGGCGGGGCCGGGTTCGGATGCGGCAGCGGTATTCATCGTCACGGCATGGTCAGGAATTCGGCGCTGGTCAGCAGCGCCCATTGGAGGTCGCGGATTCCCTCGGCGGGCGGACCGGCATGCGCCTCCAGAAAGTCCCTGGCGCGGGCCAGCTCCACAGCATCCGGTGCCCGCCCGTAGGATGCGGCAAACGTCGCCCGCACCCGGTCCGATGGATCCGGCAGCGCGGTGATCCGGGCGCCCTCCCCGGTCAATGCCTCCTGCAGCACCGCGGTCAATGCCGGCGAGTAGGCCAGAAACTGCGCCTGCTGGAAGGTGGCGTTGTAGGTGCCGGACAGCGGATCCGGCAACGCCGCTGCCGCGGCG
>JAFLEG010000723.1 GCA_017302195.1 Verrucomicrobiota bacterium | reverse complement strand
CCGCCGGATATCCGGTAAAGGCGTCGAACTCGGCAATACGCCCATGGAGGTGGAGCAAATTCAGCGCGTAGGCATTCTCCCGAAGGATGGAGGCATCCAGGGCGCCGCACACCTCGGCATAGCCCGGGCCGATTACCGGATCCCCGCACTCCTGGATCGCAAAAAAGAGTCCGTGGATGGGCAGGCTGCTCAGGGCCTGAACAAACCGCCGGGTGGATTCCGTCAGGATCTCCAGTCCATGGATGAGATCGGACCGCGCATGACGCCAGTGGTCCGCCAGGGCCTCGGCGCCGCAGAGGTTCTTGGCCTGGGTCATCGGACTGAAGACCGTCATCAGGACGGGAGTCCCCGGCGGCGCGGCGGCCGCGATCACCGCCGCCGAACGCAGCACCTGCCCCTGCCACCCCGCCCGGGGATCCAGCACCGTCAGGCGACGCCAGTCGGAGGGCTCCAGGATGACCCGATTCAGGTAGGCCGGCCGGCCCAACACATCCCCGCGGAATTCATCCCGGACTCCGTGGTCCCGGATGGCATAGGAGGACCGGGGACCGATTTTCCAGAAGGCGAAATGCCGGCCCTGATGAAAGCGGACCGTGGCGTCGGCAAACCCCGGCTCGGTGTATTCCTCTTCCGGATAGTGCCGCCACAGGGCCCAGGGGACCTTTGGGGCATCGGCGCCGCCACACCGGGCCAACCACCGGACAGGGTCAGGGTTCATCCAGTGATCGAGTGGGGTTGCAGTCCTCCACGGGGCGGCCGTGTGCAGGCGCCCCGGATCCCCCGACGGCCACACTGCGGACCAGCAACGTTTCCACGGCCGTGAGGACCGCGGGCGCCACGGGTTCCAGGAACACGGAGGCGTGGTCACAGTCGAGTGACATCACTTCAAAGTCGGCGTGGGCCCAGGGTCCCCAGCCATTCCACGAATCCCGCTCCAGGCGCCCGGTGTCCACCGTGCCGAGCCGGGTGGCGCGCAGGAGGGTGACCGCCCCGGAATAGGCCTCCGGCCGATGCGACCGGATCGCCTCCCATCCCGCCGTCATCATGCGATCCCGCGGCCCGGCGCTGATCCATCCCCGGCGGAGCAGCCAGCGGCGTCCCCTTCCCCCTGCCTTGGCCCGCACAACCCCCAGTGCCCAGGCCATCCGGTGATGCCATGGCCGGCCCTTCAACTGCCGGCCCACCAGACGCCACCGCTCGCTCACGGAATTTCGGGCAGCCTCCTGGATGTAACGGGCATCGAACAGCACCACGCGTTCCACCCGGCGTCCGCGGGCCCGGAGCTGTCGGGCCGCCTCCTGCGCCACCAGGCCCCCCATGGAATAGCCGCTCAACCACAGCAAGCCCTCCGGGCAAAGCGCCTCCACCTGCAGAACCAGCGCGGCCGCGATTCCGGCCACGGAGCGCCGCGGCTCCTCGCGGCCATCCAGCCCGGGATACTGGAGCCCGTCGTGGTAAGGCCGATGGCGTCCGATCACTGCAGCCAGGGACGGCGGCAGAAACTCAAATCCCATCAGCCCCGGCAGATGAATCCACGGAGTGCCAGTGGCGGCGCCGCGGAATCCGCGGGATCGCAGATCCCCGGCGGACGACGACGCGCCGCGATCCCGACGCTCCAGGTGATCGGACAGCGCCGCCACCGTCGGATGCGCCAGCAGCTCCGCCAGGGACACCTCGCTGCCCAGCGACTCCTTCATCCGGGTCACCAACTGGAGCGCCCTCAGGGAATGACCTCCCCGGTGGAAAAAATCGTCATTCATCGCGAGCAGTTCAGGACCCAGCACCTCCTGCCACAAGGCGTGCATGCGGATCTCCAGGGAGGTCTGTGGGGTTCGCAGCTCCCCGTCATCCCGCAATTCCGGAAACTCCCCGGGGACCAGGGATCGGAGGTCCAGCTTTCCATTCGGGGTGACCGGCAGCCCGGGAACCACGAAGTACCGCGACGGAATCGCTGCCGCGACCAAGTGCTCCTGCAACCTGCCGCGCATCCGCCCATACCCGGGAACCGCATGGGAATCGCGGAGCACCAGATAGGCGTGCAGCACCCCGGCCGCGGGATCGAACTTCACGGCCGCATCCAGGACACCATCCAGCCTCCGGAGCGCCGACCGAACCTCCTCCGGCTCGACGCGGTAGCCGCGCACCTGGATCTGCTCATCCTGACGGCGGAGGAACGTCACCTCCCCGCCGGGCAGGAAATATCCCAGGTCTCCGGTGCGATACATCCGGTCCCCGGGATCCTGCGACCAGGGATTCTGCACAAATCGGTCCCGGGTCCTTGGGCCGTCGGCCAGATAGCCGCGGCTGAGGTACGGCGAGCGGATCAGGATCTCCCCCGGCTCTCCAACACCGGCAGGTTCACCCGCCGCGTTCAGGATGAGCAACTGCACGTCGGGAATCGGCATGCCCAGCGGAATGGGATCGCGCAGCTCGCCATCCGCCACGCCACGCCCGGGGTGCACCGCCGGGTGCCACGCCATGACCTGGGGAGTTTCGGTGGTCCCGTAAACGTTCACCACGCCCACCGACGGCGCCCGGCCCGCCAGGCCGCGAACCACCGACGCCGTCAACCGCTCGCCGCCGAGGAACACCCAGCGCAGGCGGTCCAGCACCGGCCCGGATTCCGCCGCAAATCCCGTCAGCACCTGCGCCAGCGCCGGCGTGAGATGGGACACCGTGATGCCCTCGGCATGGAACCACCGCTGCAAGGCCTCCGGGGATTCCCGCACCCGGACCGGAGGCACGTGCAGCGAGGCGCCCACGGAAAGCGCTGCGAACACGTCGCGCAGCATCGGGTCATGCCCCAGTCCGGAAAGCAGGGT
>JAFLEG010000722.1 GCA_017302195.1 Verrucomicrobiota bacterium | reverse complement strand
CGCACTTTGAGGGACTGCGCCGCAGTCTCGGCACCTGAATCCGGATGAACGGCCCCCACCATCTCGATCTCCTGCTGCAACTGCTGCCCGAAGCGGTGCTGGTGATCACCGCGCTGGCAGTCCTGCTGCTGGATGTCCGGGCCTTCCGGGAGGAACCGGTTGCCGTCCGCATGACCCGCGCCGCCTGGGGCTCGATGCTGGGGATTCTCGCCGCCCTGATCACCCTGCGTCTCGAGATCGCCAACGGCGATGCGCCGGCCGCCACCTTCCTGCTCCAGGGCCCAACGCAGTTCCTCAAGGGACTGATCCTGCTGCTCTGCCTGGCCACGGTGGTGTTTGCCATTCCCGGGCGCTTCACCCGGCATGTCGGCGAATTCTTTGCACTCCTGCTCCTGGCCACCACGGGGCTGCTGCTGCTCGCGGGCACGGAGAACCTGCTGATGCTCTTCGTCTCGCTGGAGCTGGTCGGCCTGTCGCTCTATGTGCTGACCGCCTTCCACGATCAGCGGCCGGAATCCACCGAGGCGGCCCTCAAGTATTTCCTAATCGGGGGCGTGGCGGCCGCACTGACCCTCTTCGGAATGAGCCTGCTCTACGGGCTGACCGGATCCCTCCAGTTGGCCGTGATCGGTACGCGCCTCGCGTCCACTCCCGCCTCGCCGCTGGTGTGGCCCGCCCTGGTGCTCACCGTGGCCGGGCTCGGATTCAAGATCGCGGTGGCGCCGTTCCACCTCTGGACACCGGATGCCTACCAGGGGGCGCCCACCCCCGCCGCCGCGTTGATTGCCACCGGGTCCAAGGTGGTGGGATTCCTCCTGCTGGTCCGGGTGGTGCACGTCGGCTTCGGCAGCGCCACGGCGGGCGCCGCGGGAGAACTGCCGTGGCGACCCGGATGGCTTCCGGTGCTCGCGATCCTGGCCGCCCTTTCGATGCTGGTGGGAAATCTGACCGCGCTCCGTCAACACGACCTCCGCCGGCTGCTGGCGTATTCCGCCGTCGCGCAGGCCGGCTATGGGATGCTGGGTGTCCTCGATCCGTCGCCCGAGTCGCGTGCCGCGGTCCTCTACTGCGCCGTCACCTATGCGCTGGCAGTTCTGGGCGCCTTCGGGGTGCTCGCCCTGCTGGAGTCCGCCGGGATCGAGCCGACCCTGGACGGCATCTCCGGCCTGGTACACCGCTCGCCGACCCTTACCGGATGCCTCGCCGTCTTTGTGCTGTCACTGGCCGGCATTCCACCGCTGGCCGGATTCTTCGGAAAGTTCCTGGTCTTCCTGCACGCCGTGGACCGCGGGACGGCGCTGGGACGCCTCTGGCTGGTGGCCGTGGCCCTGGGCACCAGCGCCATCGCATTCTACTACTATCTCATGATCCTGAAGCGCTCGTTGGGCACGCCCGACGCCGGCACGCCCGCAGCGCTTCCGGTATCGCCCCTGCACCGCGCCGTGCTGGTGATGCTCGCCGCGGGAGTGCTAACGCTGGGCCTCGCACCCAGCCTGCTGCTCGAACCCCTCGGTGCCGCAGAGGACCCCGGCCTGAGCCCGCAGCCCGGAATCGGCTCGCCGCCATGAACCGACGCCGGTTCCTCCAATCAGGCGCCCTCGCCCTCGCCGCCGGGACGACGGGTTGCGTCCACCACGATGGCCCCGGGCAGGACATCCTCGACACCCATACCCACTTCTACGATCCGGTCCGGCCCCAGGGTGTGCCCTGGCCGAACCCCGGCGACGCCGTCCTGTACCGCACCGTAATGCCCGCCGAGTTCCAGTCGCTGGCGGCGCCCCTCGGGGTGACCGGCACGGTGGTGATCGAGGCCAGCGCCTGGCCGGAGGACAACGACTGGCTGCTCCAACTGGCGGATCGCGACCCGTTCCTCCGGGGCGTGGTCGGTAATCTGGTGCCGGGACAGCCCCGCTTTCGGTCCGATCTCAAACGCCTTTCGCGCCAGCCCAGGTTTTGCGGGATCCGGATTGGAGCCCAATCACTCCAGGCCGCCCTTGAGAGGGGCCCTGCCCGGACCGACCTCCATCAACTCGCCGATCTCGATGGGTCGCTCGACCTGCTCATTCCTCCCGAACGGTTGCCGGACGCCGCGCAGTTGGGACGTCTGATTCCCGACCTCCGCATCATCGTGGACCACTGCGGCAATGTCCCCGTGGGCTCGCCGCCGCCCGGGGAGTGGACGGGGGGACTGGCGGCCTGCCACTACGCGCCCAATGTCTTCATGAAGGTCAGCGGCCTGGTGGAGGGCACCGGACGCCGCGGTGGCCAGGCGCCGACGGATCCGGAGTTTTATCTGCCGGTGCTGAACGCCCTCTGGGGCCCCTTCGGCGAGGACCGGCTGATCTTCGGCAGCAACTGGCCGGTCTGCCTGCATTTCGCCAGTTACTCCACCGTGCTGGAGATCGTGCGCGCCTATTTCAACTCGAAGGGCGCGACCGCCGCCGGGAAGTACTTCAACAGGAATGCGCGCCGGGCCTACCGCACCCGCCCGGGCTAGCCGCAGGAGCCTCCGATCCTGGTGCTGCCCCGAGGCCACCCGCACCCCGGGTCACGCAGGCAGGACCTCCACGTGGAGACTGGCGGCGGTCGCGTTGGCGTTGGTCACGAACTGCGGCACTCCTTGAACCACGTCCAGTGTCGCCCGATGGGTATGACCTGCGAAGATGCCAAGCAGATTGGGCGCGGCGAATACTTCCCTGTGGAACTCCATCGTCACGGGAGTATGCCCTCCCTCCCGCCATCGCACCCGGCGCTCCAGCCCGGCATTCCGGTCGGAATGCGCCCCCCAGTCCGGGTGTCCGCAACCGAAGCCCAGCGGGCGCCCCGGC
>JAFLEG010000721.1 GCA_017302195.1 Verrucomicrobiota bacterium | reverse complement strand
CCGGGCGCGAGCAACTCGGTGACGATCAGGCCGTAGTTGGTGAAGCGCAGCGTGACGCCCCGGGCATTGGACACCGTGAAGAGCATCGCCTCCGAGCCGTCGGGAAGTTTTCCGAACGATTTCTGATCCAGTTTCATGAGAGTCTTGCCGGCGCCCGCAGCCTTGGAAAACACGCCCGCAGGAAACGGGATCCAGGCGTCGGCGGCGCGGACGCTCAGTTGCGGTCCGGCCAGTGCGAGGGCTCCGATGCCGGTCAGCCAGTCGCGGCGGTTCATGGAAGGATTCATTGCGGGCGGCGTTTTCCCGAGTGAGGCAAACCCGGGGGCGGAAGGCAATGCGGGGTTGGTTCGAGAACCGTCGGAAGGCGGGATTACCAGCGACGCAGGCCGGGATCCGGGGGCGCGGCGGCGAGCAGTTCGCGGACCTTCAGTGCCTGCCCTGGGAGCACCAGGTCCGGTGCCAGCTCGGCGAGCGGTTCCAAGACAAACCGCCGCTGGTGCGCCCGGGGATGCGGCAGGATCAGGGACGATGTTGCCCGCACTTCGGCGCCCCAGGCGATCAGGTCGAGGTCCAGCGGACGCGACTCGTTGGGGACCTGCTTGGGACGGCGTCCAAACTCCCGCTCGATCTCCTGCAACCGCGCCAGCAGCGATTCCGGGGTCTCGCCGTCATGGGGATCCAGCGCTGCCGCGGCGTTGATGAAGGCCGGGGAGCCGGGGGGACAGTCCACCGGAGTGCTCCACCACAGGGACGAGCGACGCACCGGAAGGCGCGACAGGCGGTCCAGACACTCCATCGCGGACCGGATCTGGCCGGCCGGGTCGCCCAGGTTGGAGCCCAGCGCGATGAGGGCCTCGGGACGGTCCGACATGCGGGGGCGTTCAGGCGAGGCCGAGGACATCCTGCATCGAGTAGATTCCCGCCGGGCGCCCGACCACCCAGGCCGCGGCGCGCAGCGCGCCATGGGCAAAGGTGTCGCGGCTGCTGGCCTTGTGGGTCAGCTCCACCCGCTCCCCGGAGGCCGCAAAGATCACGGTGTGATCCCCTACCACGTCGCCACCCCGCAATGCGTGGATGCCGATCTCCGAGTCGGTGCGCTCGCCGGTGATTCCGTGGCGTCCGTGCCGGAGGGCCTCCGCAAGCTGCAGCTTCCGGACGTCCGCCAGAATCTCCAGCAGCGTGGTGGCGGTGCCGCTGGGTGCGTCGCGCTTCATGCGGTGATGCATTTCCACCACCTCCAGATCGAATCCCGATCCCAGGATCTCTGCCGCCCTGCGGGTCAGCCAGAAGAGCGTGTTGACGCCGGTCGAATAGTTCGAGGCCCACACCATGGGAATCGTCACCGCATGCGCCCGGATGGCGGCCTTCTCGGCCTCGGAGTGGCCGGTGGTGCCGATAACCAGCGCCTTGCCGTGCCGCGCGCAGAGGGCGGCCACTCCCGCGGTGACCGCATGAAAGGTGAAGTCAATCACCACGTCGCCCTGCGTCACCACCGCCTCCAGGTCGTCCCCCTGATCCACGGCGCCCGCCACCGTCCAGTCCGGATGCTTCGCCACCCCGGCCAGCAGGGCCTGCCCCATGCGTCCGCGCGACCCATTGATCACCATGCGTGTCATGCGCCAC
Source organism: Verrucomicrobiota bacterium (assembly GCA_017302195.1). Classification (GTDB taxonomy): domain Bacteria; phylum Verrucomicrobiota; class Verrucomicrobiia; order Limisphaerales; family UBA9464; genus UBA9464. The sequence goes on along the minus strand of JAFLEG010000721.1, from coordinate 1,209 downwards.
GGCGGATACCAGTCCCGGCCCCCCGGTGGAAAGCAGGAAGGCGTCGGGCACATTCATGCCGTCCCGGAAGGGTTGTTGACGTCTGGCGTGATGTGGTCCAATCCTCCCCAGTGAACTTCAAGCTCACCCAATCCCCTTCCATGAAGCCTTTCCTGCTCCCCAGCCTGGTCGCGGCCGTCGTCCTTGTTTCCGGATGCCAGACCACCGATCACAAGGCCGCCCCTGCGGCAGGCTCCCCGGCTGCCACGGCACCCGTCGCAGGTTTTGACACCTCCGCCCTGGTGGCGGCCTTCAAGAATGCGGACCTGGGCTCCAATCAGTTGGTGCAGAGCGTCGTCTCCGCCCTCTCCGGACGCGACTTCTCCGGGGCGCTCTCCTCGCTTCAGAAGCTGGCCAGGATTCCCGGATTGACCGCCCCGCAGGCCAGCGCCGTGCAGCAACTGATCGGATCGGTCTCGGCGAAGGCGAAGTAAGGTGCCCAGCATTCCGGTCCAAGCCCGAAGGCGTCTCCCGGGCAATGCGCAGCCCCGCCCTCTGGCGGGGCTGATTTGTTTCCGGAGGTCAGCGCCCCCCGGGCTTCACCGCTTGAGAGTCAGCCCCAGCTCTTCCAGGCGCTTCGCAACGACCTTCCGGCTGGCGTCGCCGATGGGAACCAGCGGCAGACGGATCTCCTCCTCCATGGAGCCGAGCATCGCCAGCGCCGCCTTGACCGGGGCTGGATTGGTCTCGATGAAGAGATCGCGAAAGAGGGGATAGAGCCGGGCGTGCAACCGGGCTGCCCCGCGGGCATCCCCTTCGCGGAACTTGCGGACCATGGAGGCGACCAGGCGAGGCGCGACATTGGAGGCCACACTGACCACGCCATCCGCACCCACGGAGAGAAAGGGCAGCGTCAGGGAATCATCCCCGCTCAGGAGGCTGAACCCTGCCGGCAGCACGGCACGCAGCCGGCTGATCCGGTCGCAGGACCCTCCCGCCTCCTTGAGGGACACCACATTGGGACATTCGGCCGCTAGGCGCACCACCGTCTCCACGGCAATCTCCACCCCGCAGCGTCCCGGGATGCTGTAGAGCATCACCGGCAGCCCCGTGCTGCCCGCCACCGCCTCAAAATGCCGGAACAACCCTTCCTGGGTGGGCTTGTTGTAGTAGGGCGCGACCTGCAGCGTGGCATCGGCGCCCACCGCCTCGGCCCGCCGGGTCAGTTCG
>JAFLEG010000720.1 GCA_017302195.1 Verrucomicrobiota bacterium | reverse complement strand
AGTTTTTGGATGGGGAGCACACGCGTCCCGCGTGTGGGTCTGGGCGTCCCGCCCAGACCCTCGTGGACTGTTCGGCTCCTGTGCCTCCATTCGCCGCTCCGCCCAGGAAGCCATGTCAGTGGACGAAGAACCGGGCGGGACGCCCAGTTCCGCACGCCGGAGGCGCACGCTCCCCATCCCAAGAACGTGAGATGCGCCCACCAGTCTTCGTTCTTGGGCCTCATCTGCACGGGTACAGATGTCCTGTCCCTGGGGTCCACCTGTTCACTGCGATGGACCTCCAAAGCGGGCTTTCCCCGTTGACCTCCATCTCGGATCGGTGCCCCTTGTTTCTTCAGCTCACTCTGGAACCTGAACTGCCGGCCATCGGATGAACGCACCCAGCAAACCCATCTGGCTTGTCGCTGCTGTGGCCTTTCTTGGTACGATCATCCTTTTGGGCATCCTGGTCGTGCCGGTGTTGTTGATTGCTCCTCCCCGATACGATGCCGAATGCGTGGTCCGCCTGGCGCCGGCTCAAGTCGGGTCGAAAGCCCCCAGCGATCCGGTCGCCGACCGGGATCTGGCGAAGGAGCAGGAACGAATGATGGATCCTCCGGCCGTCCAGACTCTGATCGAGAATCTGAAGCTGGACCGATACTATCAGGAAAAGCTCCGATCCCTGAACCCGCTGCCGAAAGACGCCCTGTTCGTGCTCGTGAGCAGGCAACTGGAGGTCAGTCGCGGAGCAGAGCCGGGCACGCTGAGAATCCACGCCAGTGAATCGGATGCCAGGATGGCGGCAGCCATGGCCAACGAGCTGGCAGCGATTCATCGCCAGGCGCTTGAAAATGGCGTCGGCTCCCTTCGCTCATCCCCGATCAAGCCCGCCGAGGTGCCGACCCGCGCAGGCCGGACTCAAGCGACAATGGCAGCAGTCGTTATCGTTCTGATCGCCGCAGGAGCCGCCAGCATCGCAGGATGGATTGTGGCTATGCGTCAGAAACACCGATAACGCGGCTCCTCCCGACCCGTCCGCTCGGACATCAATGGGCAGGCGCCCCACTCCCGCCTGCCAGGCAAGTGCCTTGGAAGCCTCGTCGCAGGTGGATTCATGAGTGGGTTGTTTTGCACAGCGCGCCAGCAATTTGACCGTCAATCTGCTGGTGAGGTTCATGCGCCTCTATCCGGCCCCGGCCCATTCGTTCTTCCTGCTGAAGGATTGGCTACCGGTCGGCGGGTGAGCGGGGGCTCTCCGCAGCTTTCCGTGCCGGCCGTTTCGTGGTGCCGCCTCGATTGGAATGGATGTCCAGTTCCTTGGGTGGCCCTCGGCATCGTTCCAGGGTGCGGGCCGCAACGATTGACCGCAGCCCATATTTATGGATTTCCTATCGACATGAAGACGACTGTAGAGATTCCCGATCGCCTGTTCCGGGAAGCGAAAACGGCGGCGGCGAACCGCGGTTTGTCGCTCAGGGTGTTTCTGACCGAAGCCCTTCAGGAGAAACTCGCCGGCCCGCGTCTCCACCACACGGGCTGGCCGGTGCCGCCTCCGCAACTGGCCAAAGGCGAAGTCCGGCGAATTCAGGCGACCATTGACGGCGAATTCTCCCGCGTGGATGTGGAGGCGTGGAAGTGATGCTCGACACCAACGCGCTTTCGGGCTGGGCCGACGCCGATGCCGCGTTGCTTCGGGTTCTGCCCAAGGACCGTCTCTGGCACCTGCCGGTGGTGGTGCTCGGCGAGTTCCTGTTTGGCATCCGCCGGTCCAGGGAGCGCCCCAGACTGGAGGGCTGGATTCAGGCGGTGAAGGCGAGCTGCGCTCTTGTGGTGGTGGATGACGACACCGCGGATCATTACGCGACCATCCGCGAGGAACTGCGCGCCGCGGCGACGCCGATTCCCGAGAACGACCTCTGGATTGCGGCACTCTGCCGGCAGCATCAACAGGCGCTTGCCACTCGTGATGCACATTTCGACAAGGTCCGCGGCTTGAAACGCGTCGCTTGGTGACCCGATGGGTGCCCAGGCTACCCGGCTCCGGGTGCGCCCGGTGGACGGATCCATGAGTCCCTGATCTCCGGAGGAAACCGGCAGTCCAGCAATTGCCATGGGTCAACCTTGGAGACTTCGGTCGGAGCCACGAAGAACCCGCTGGGGCGTCCAGGGTGGCGAGGAAGAGTCGGTGCGGCGACTGGTGGGGCTGACACTTGCCCATGGCCGAGATGACCCGATATCCCAGGCAGCGTCGGAACGAGAAGGTGCGGGGGATTCGATGGTTTGGCTGCGCCGCCCCAGCGATCCGACGGGATTGCGCGCCGATTCGTACCAGCCTGCGGACGTTGGGCTTCAAAAGGGGGCTGAACCATTTGTCAAAGGTACAGACCCCATTGACTCCCTCTAGCCCGTCATTTCAGCGATCTGTTTGGTCGCGATGCCGATCGGGCGGTCCAGCGGGACGCCGGCGCAGGTGAGCAGCGTGGTGAGCAGGTCGCCCTGGTTGCCCTGGACCTCGGACAGGAAGCGACCGGTCCGGATGGATCCGCCGCCTTTGCCGGCAATGACGAAGGGCAGGTTGTCGCGCCGGTGCTTGTCGCCGTCCTCCAGGCCGGAGCCCCACATCATGATGCAGTGGTCGAGCAGGGTGCCGTCGCCTTCCCGGAGGGCGTGCATCTTCTTCACCATGTAGGCGAATTGGGCGACGTTGAGTTTGTTGATGGCCGCGACCTTCCCGATCATCTCCTGATCGCTGCCGTAATGTGTCTGCGAATGGTGCTGGTTGGAGAATCCCAGCTCGGGGTAGGAAGCGCCGTTGGGCCGGGAGCCGATGTAGGTGCTGACGCGCGTGGTGTCCGTCTGGAAGGCGAGGATGGTG
>JAFLEG010000719.1 GCA_017302195.1 Verrucomicrobiota bacterium | reverse complement strand
AGCTGGTCCGCCGGAAAGACCTTCACCAGCGTCGCTCCCAGGCGCCAGGCCGTGAAGATCTCGGTGGGCGTCATCGCCCCGGGCATTATCGGCACGCCTCGGGCCACACTGGCGGCGATCACCTCGGGAATGACCGCCGGGGTGACCACGAACGACGCGCCGGCGTCCAGGGCGCGATCCAGCTCCCCGACCGTGGTCACCGTGCCGGCGCCGACATTGCCCCGGTCGCCCATGAGGTCGCAGGCCAGCCGGATCAGGTCCTCGGCGCCCTCCGAATTCATGGTGATTTCCAGGGTGTTCACGCCGCCCGCCAACGCGGCCGGAATCAGGCGTTCGACCTGGTCCCGGGGGAAAAAGCGCAGGATCCCAACCACCGGCAGACAGCGAAACAGCGCGTCGTTGAAAGGTTTGGATCGCGACATCCGATGTCTCCTCAGTGGGCGGCAGCGCCCGGATCAAAGTCGTCGGCGTGATACGAGCTGCGGACCAGGGGGCCTGCGGCGACGTGGATGAATCCCAGGCCCTCGGCGATTTCACGCAGCTCCTGGAAGACCGCCGGCGCCACAAACTCCACCACCGGCAGATGGCGGAGTGTGGGCTGCAGGTACTGTCCCAGGGTCAGGATCTCCACCCCGGCGGCCCGCAGGTCCCGGAACGCCTGCACCAGTTCCTCCCGCTCTTCACCCAGACCCAGCATGAGACCCGACTTGGTATGCAGCGGCCCTCCGGCGCGCTCCCGAGCCTTGCGCAGAACGGCCAGGGACCGGTCGTAGGTGGCGCGGTGGCGCACGGACGGCGTGAGCCGGCGCACGGTCTCGAGGTTGTGATTGAAGATCTCGGGCCGCGCTGCCAGCACGGCATCCAGGGCGAAATCCTTCTCCAGGAAATCAGGGACGAGCACCTCAATGAGGATGCCGGGGTTCATGAGGCGCACGGCCTCGATCGTCTCGCGGAAATGCGCCGCCCCGCCATCCGGCAGGTCATCCCTCGCCACCGCCGTGATCACCACATGACGCAGTCCCATGCGCCGGGTTGCCTCGGCAACCCGGCGCGGTTCGTCCGCCTCCAGCGCCAGCGGTTTGGCGGTGTCCACAGCGCAGAACCCGCACGCCCGCGTGCAGCGATCCCCGGCGATCATGAAGGTCGCCGTGCCGCGGCTCCAGCACTCCCAGTGGTTGGGACACTTCGCGCTCTCGCACACCGTGTGCAGCTTCAGATCGGACAACAGCACCCGGGTCCGGGTGAACGCGCTGCTCGACGGCAACGGCACCTTGAGCCAGGCGGGCAGCCGGGGACGCGCGGCGGACGCCGGCGGAGAGATCGTGGTATCCATTAAACCCCGCGACGATTGCGGGATCCGGCTCCGATGGCAACCGCACGTCCGCAAGCTTCGGCACCGCTGTTCAGGAGACCGCCGCCCAGGAAGAAGCTCACCTCGGCGTGTTGGTCCGGGCGCCGGCGACCGGGGCGGCGCGCGCCCGCAGCGGTCCGGGAATCACCGAGAATGAAGGCAGCCGTGGTGCATCCCAGGCCATGGACACCGGAGCGGGACTGGAATCCGGGGAAGCAACACCCAGCCCTTCGAAGATCAGCCCACCGTGGAGGGACGGCGTGTCCGGGGCGAGCGCCCCAAAGCCGGGAGCACCTCGCGCAGAAACACGCCGGTCGGGCTGTCCGGCAGGGCGGCCAGGGCCTCCGGGGTGCCCTGCCCCACCAGCCGACCGCCGCGATCACCGGCCTCCGGACCCAGCTCCAGAATCCAGTCCGCGCACTTGAGGACCTCGAGGTTGTGCTCGATGACCAGCACCGAATGTCCGGCGTCCACCAAGCGCTGGAAGGCCTGGAGCAGGATCCGGATGTCCTCGAAGTGGAGTCCGGTGGTGGGCTCGTCGAAGACGAACAGTCCGGGCCGCGCGGCGTCACCGGTCTCCGCAGCGGTGGACGCCGTCGCCAGGTGGCTGGCCAGCTTCAATCGCTGCGATTCACCGCCGCTGAGCGTGTTGATGGCCTGGCCGCACCTCAGGTAGCCCAGCCCCACGTCGCAGAGCCGCTGCAGCTTGTCCACGGCGCGCCGGGCGGGACGGCTCTCCCCGAAGCGCTTCAGGAACGCGACCGCCTCCTCCACCGGCTGCTCGAGCAGGTCGCCAATGCTCCAGGCGCGCCCGGGCGTCCCCGGTTCCCGCACCGTTACCGCCAGGATGTGTTCCCGGTACCGGCGCCCCTGGCAGGCCGGGCAGCGCACGAAGACGTCGCTGAGGAACTGCATCTCGATCTTCTCGAATCCGGCGCCACGACAGTGTGCACACTGGCCCTTGGCGGAATTGAAGCTGAAGGCGCTGGGATCGAGTCCCTGCTCCCGCGCGGCATCCGAGGCGGCGAAGAAGGCCCGGATGTCGTCAAACGCGCCGACATACACCGCCGGATTGGACCGCGGAGTGCGCCCCAGGGACGACTGGTCCACCAACAGAGCCGCCCCCAGGGATTCCCATCCGGTCAGCGTGGCGGTCTGGAGCCGGGTCTCAGCGGCCTCCCGCAGCTCGCCGTCCAGTTCCCCCTCCAGCGCCGGGGCCTCGGCGTTCGACAGCGCCTGCTGGAGCAGCGGCAGCAGCACCTCGCGCACCAGGGTGGTCTTGCCGGAGCCGCTGACCCCGGCCAGCGCCACCAGACGGCCCAGGGGAATGGACACCGACAGGTCACGCAGGTTGTGCGCCGAGGCGTGCGAGAGCCGGAGCTGGGCGTTGCCGGGCGGACGCCGCGCCGGCAGTGGAATCGAGCGGCGTCCGGTCAGAGAATCCGCGGTGAGCGACCCCTGCGCCCCCGCCAGCGCCGAAGGCGGCCCCTGAAACACCACCAGCC
>JAFLEG010000072.1 GCA_017302195.1 Verrucomicrobiota bacterium | reverse complement strand
CTCGACGGCACCGGATCCCTGGTCTCCCGGCTTTCCACCATGCTCTCTTCGTTGGATCCGGCGCCCTTCACCCTCCTCGACACTCAGGGGCATCTCTTCCTGGGTTCGTATTCGGGCTCGGTGTCCGCCCTTGATTTCGGCGTCAGCATGGCCACCAACGCCCCCTGGCCCCTGCCACGCCATGACGTCGGAAATCGCGGGAGCACCGCAAAGCCCGTGATATCGGCGCCACCCGCCGTCAGCGCGGTAGCCAGTCCTTGGGTGGACGGTAATCGGGTCCGGTGGACATCCACAGGGGCGCTAGTGGACTACGCCATCTACCGGTCCGAGTCTCCAGACCTCACCCAGGCCACCCGGATCGGCCAGGCTCTGGCGTCGGCGAGTCATCTCGACGATCCGACGGCCGTTGCAGGCACGCCCTACTTCTACTGGGTCCTGGCATCCAATGCCGTGGGCGTCTCCCCGGCCGCCCCGCCGGCATCCGTTGCCGGAGTAACTCCCACGGTGCGCGCCCGAATGACGCTGCCCGCGATGGGATCCACGCCGCCGCCCGTGCCCGTGGTGCGCCTCGATGGTTCGGTGGTGATGGGCAACGGCACGGGCTGGTCGCTGTCCATGGATCTCGACGGGCGTCCGTTGTGGACCAACCGCATTTCCTCGGCTCTTGTGTCGCAGGTGGTTCAAATGCTCTCAGACGCCACCGGCCAGATCTTCCTGGGAACGGCGAACGGAGTATTCCGAATCGCGCCGGATGGATCGTCATTCACCAAACTGGCATCGAACACCGGGCTCATTTCCCTCGGGCCCGACGGACTCCTTCGATTCCGGGCCGGCCAGAATTTCATCCTGCGGGATCCCGTGGGCGAGATCATCGGCAGCCCGACGCCCGCGAACGGGCTGGAGCTTGCGGGATTCGTCCGCTCGGACGGACTTGCATTTGCCCGGAGCGCCTCCGGAGTGATCCACGGTCTGGATGCGACCTGGGCGAGCGCCTGGGAGGCTCCGCCCGGCGAGAGCGCGACCGCCACCCTGCTGGCCCTGGGCCTCGACGGATCCGTATTCCTGGCGCCGACGCCGCAGTCCCTTGCGGCGCTCGATGCCTCCGGGAACTTGATGTGGCGTCAACCGCTGGAATCGGACACCCGCTTCGTGTTCAGCGCCGCCCTGGGACCGTTGGACAAGACGCTCTGGGTGGTTTCCTACGCCGTGGACCGAACCCAGACACTTCGGGCACTGGATTCCGCATCCGGTTCGGAACGCTGGCGCTTCACGGGTTCCCTGCCCGCTTCGGCCCCCGGACAACTCAGCCTTCCTGCGGTCACGGACGATCACACCGTGCTTCTGCCCGACGACCATCTCCTGTGGGCCCTGGATGGGGGCACCGGAGCGGTGCGCTGGGGCTTTGAAGGCAGCGGGCAGGTCGGTCCGCCGGTGATTCATGAGGATGGCAGCATCGTCTTTACTTCCGGCGACGAAGTCATCGTGCTGCGGGGCTCGCGGCCACCGGCATTTTCCGGCTGGCCCATGGCAGGCCACGATGCCCGCGGCTCCCGCAGCCAGGGGGCGCTTGGAGGACGGGATCTGGTCATCGCCCCAACGGACGGCGAAGCCGCCGGGATCACCCTCCGGGCGGACGATGGCGGCGCCTTCATTCCGCTGGTCAGCGAAGACCTCCGGCAATGGCGTCCGGCCCAAGGAGCCTTTCGGGACTCGACGACGGATCTGCCCGCGGCCGGCCCGTCTCATTCGCCTCGTCTGGAGGGCACCCGGCAGTTCTTCCGCGGGGTCTCACCGTGAATCTATGGCGACGGAATCGTCCGCTCATCTTCGTGCCATTCGGCACGCCAACCGCCGCCGCAAGCGAACGGGCCGCCACTGACGCCACGGGGCCGATTCCCGAGCCGTCCGACTTGTCGGGCCGAGCGGACCCCGCGTCGGAATCCATGGAACCCGGTGCCGCCTCTTCAGCGAACAGGCGCCCCGCCCGCCGAATGGCGCAGATACCTCAAATCGTCCAAGTCTTTCGCGCGCGCAGTTGCCGCCTTGTTCTTGAGAAGAGGCCCGAGGCCGAGAACGAAAACCGGCACAGGTTCCGCTCCGGACTCGGACGCCATCTCCGCGGTCACCCTGGCATCCCATGCCTCATCGAAGCCAACACCATCAATGGAGCTCAGCAGATCAATCCGGTTGGGGGGACGTCCGAACTGGACCACAATGGAGTCCTCGAGCAGTTCCTCAGGAACAGTGATTCCCGGAACGTCGCCGTCCCAGAACTCCCTCAGGGCGGCGTAGAGTGACTTCACGTTTGCCGGGGAGCGGTCGTAGAGGAAATCCACGTCACCAGTGTAGCGCGCATAACCGTGGAAGATGACAGCCTCGCCGCCGACGATGACATACCGCACCGCGTGACGGTGGAGCAGAGCGATGAAGCACCGGGTATCCGGCGAGAAGTGGTTCTGGTCAATTATCTGCGGTGGCATGCTCGCACGTCTGGTGAGGAACGGCCGTGAATCCTCATTTTGAGTTCACGGGCGGCGCGTTGACGCTCCCGGGACGAAAGCGCCACGTGCTGACGGACATCCCAGGCGTCCGCAGCGGCAAATCCCCGTGCCTTGTTCACGGTCCGTTCCATGCAATGAGGCTAGCCAGTCGCCGCACGCCAACCACTCAAAAAGCGATGCGGTTCTGGTGACACTGGGCCCCATCCAACTCCTGAGCCGCGAACATCCGCCATCGACAGATTCGACGATGCTGTCCGGACCTATCCCAAGCCGTCCCATGCCGTCGCAGCGCTGGGGGGGCACTGCGGCGTCCGGGTTCAGGCCGCAGGTCGTCTCTGTCGGCTCAATCATCTCCTCCGTGAGAATTCGTGCCATCCGTGTCTTCCCATCATCCCCCGGTCGGATGGCTGCACGACTTTGCGCTTTGCCCGTGGGCGGTCCAACCGCAGGTTGTCGGGAACGACGTGAACACGCTGCTCGAACGAATCGAGGCCAACGCCGCCAAACGGCTTCGGTTGCCCCCCGGCCGGAAGCCGACGGATGAGTTGCCGCGGTACCGCGGCTTCCTGAAGGAGGAAACCGCCCGACTGCGCATCCTCCACCGCTCGGAAGGCGGCGGCGTGGAAGTCTGCAAGGCCCGCGCCCACATGATGGACCTGCTGATCCGCTATCTGTTCGAGGCGGTGCAGTCCGCGTATCCGGCCCAGGGCCGTCCGCCCCAGCTCACCCTGGTGGCCTACGGGGGCTACGGACGCGGGGAGCTGAATCCATTCAGCGACATTGACCTGATGTTCCTGCACGACGGCCGGCGGGATGCCGAGAAGACGCTGGGGGAGTGGACCAGCGGGCTGCTGTACACCCTGTGGGACATCGGACTCAAGGTGGGGCACTCCACCCGGACGACCGCGGATTGCGTCCAGGTGGCCAACCAGGACATGCAGTCCAAGACGGCGCTGATGGAAGCGCGCCGCGTCACCGGCGATGAGAAGCTCTTTGCCCAGTTCCAAAAGACGTTCGCGGCCCGCTGCATCGCCGGGCGCGAGGACGAGTACATCGGCCTGCGATTGCAGGACCAGGCCCGCCGGCACGAACGGAACGGCAACTCGGCGGCCATGCAGGAGCCCAACGTCAAGAATGGCTGCGGCGGCCTGCGTGACTACCAGAACCTGCTGTGGATGGCGTCCGTGAAGCTGGGCTACCGGACCCTGGCGGAACTCCAGCGGCAGGGGCATCTGGTCGCACGGGACCGGAAGACGCTGGAGGCGGCCTATGACTTTCTGCTGCGGACCCGCAATGAACTGCACTACACCACCGGCTCCGCGAACGACGTGCTGACCGCGCTGGGGAAGCCGGCCGTGGCCAGCGGACTGGGCTACGGCGAACGCTCCCCGCGGCTGCGCGTGGAACATTTCATGCGGGACTACTACACCCATGCCCGCGACATCTATCTGATCACCCGGATGCTGGAGCAGCGGCTCGCGCTGGTGCCGTCGCCACCGCGGGGCCTGAAGGCGCTGCTCGGCCGCCGGCCGAGCCCGCCGGCCACCCAGGAGTTCGACGGCTTCCGCATCGCCGGCCGGCAGTTAAACGCCCCATCGCGCACCATCTTCCGCGACGACCCCAGCCGGATGATTCGCGCCTTCCTCCACATCCAGCGGCGCGGCCTGACGCTGCATCCCGACCTCATCCAGATGCTCCGGCAGATGGTGCAGGAGGGCCGGGTGGACGGCGCCTTCACCCGCGATCCGCGGATGCACTCCACCTTCCTGGAGATCCTGTCCCAGCGGGGCAGCGTCGCCCCGGCGCTGCGGGCGATGCATGAGGTGGGGTTCCTCGGACGCTTCATTCCGGAGTTCGGCCGGCTCACCAACCTGGTGCAGCACGAGTTCTATCACCAGTACGCGGTGGATGAACACACGCTGGTTGCGCTCTCCAAGCTGGATCAGGTGGCCGGCGCCACCGAGGCCCCGTATGCCCACTACGCCCCGCTGCTGCAGCAGGTCGAGCGGCCGGAAGTGCTCTATCTCGCGCTCCTGCTGCACGATTCCGGCAAGGCCTTCCCGGGGCGTCCGCACGAACTGGTCGGCGGCGAACTCGCCCTGCGCGCCGCGCGGCGCCTGCACCTGGACGGCACCACCACCCACATCCTGCGCAAGCTCATCGAACTGCACCTCGAGATGGTGAAGGTGTCCCAGCGCCGTGACCTGGAGGACCGGGATGTCATCCACCAGGTCGCCAACGAGGTGCAGGATGTGGACACGCTGACCATGCTGACGCTGCACACCTTCGCCGATTCCATGGGGACCAGCGACACGCTGTGGAACGGGTTCAAGGACTCGCTGCTGCGCTCGCTGTACCACAAGACCCGGGACCGCCTCGCCGGCGGGACGGAATTCATCCGGGCGGGTTGGAAGCAGCGGGAACTGCTGCGTGATGAGGTGACCGCCCTGCTGCCGAAGACGTTTGTCCCCGACGAGATCCAGGCGCATTTCGAGGGCATGCCCGACCGGTACTTCATGATCCATGACGCCCGCGCCATCGCCCGGGACCTGACCCTGGCGCACCGGTTCATGCACCTGCAGTTGACCGAGGCGGACCGCGCCCTGGAGCCGGCGCTGCTGTGGCATGACGATCCGGACCGCGGCCACACCGCGGTGCACATCTGCACCTGGGACCGTCCCGAACTCTTCTCCAAGCTGGCCGGGGCGCTTGCCGCCGCCGGGCTGAACATCCTTGCGGCGCAGATCTACACCCGCCTGGACGGCATCGTGCTCGATGACTTCTTCGTCGTGGACGCACGGACCGGCAAGCTGCCGGAGGCCTCGGTCCGGCAGCGCTTCGAGCGGATCGTGATTGAGGTGCTGGCCCGCGGGTTGGAGCCGTCACGGGCCCTGGCCAAGGTGCAGCAATACCCGCCGCTCTACCGCAACATCGGCGAGCGCATGCCCACGACGGTCCGCATCAACAACCAGGAGTCCGAACGGTACACGATCATTGATGTCGAGGCCGAGGACCGGGTCGGATTGCTGTTCGTGCTGGCCTCAACCCTGCATGCCGCCGGACTCGACGTGGGACTCGCGAAGATCGTCACGGAAAAGGGTGCGGCCACCGACACCTTCTACGTCCGGTCCCAGGACGGCGCCAAGGTGTTGGACGAGGGATGGCAGCGGACCATCGTCCGCCGGATCCGCGAGGCGGTCACAGCCCTGGAGTGAGCGGGGTCACTCTCCCCGGGTAGGGCGAGTTTTCAGCGAGCCGTACGCCCGTGGAAGCCTCCACACGCCGATGCGCCTCCTGGCCGCGGCGCTCCCAAGCTCCGATGCCCATTCCGGCACCGGGGATCAGGGTCCCGCGGTGATCACTCCACACGCGTACGGCTCGGCAAAGACTCGCCCCACCCAGCCTTGAGGAGGACCGCGGCTTCACGGCGCGGCTGGCGCTCATGACCCTGGTTTGCCATGATGCCGCCATGTCGTTTCGCCTGCTGCTGTCCGCCCTGCTGCTTGCCGGGGCCGCCTGGGCGGGGCCCGACGACGACTTCGTCGAGATCTACCAGTTGATCCAGACCACGGACGCAGCCCGGGAATCCGGACGGTTCCCGGAGGCCCGGGAGGGATACCTTGAGGCGCAGAAGCGACTTCAGGAGCTCAAGCGGGGCTATCCGACCTGGAACGAGCGGGTGATCGCCTACCGGCTTCGTTACGTATCCGAGAAGCTCGCTCTGTTGCCCGCGCCCGCCCCGGCAACCTCCCCGGCGCCAAGCCAGCCCGCGGTCGCCACCAACGGACCTCCGGTCGTGGTCGAGGGTGAGGTGGTGAACCAATTGCGGTCCCTCCATTCCGAGATCGGGCAACTGCGCGGGGAAAAGCAGCGGTTGGAGGCCCGGCTGCGCGAGGCGCTCACCGCCCAGCCGGCGCCGGTGGATCCGCGCGAGCTCCAGGCCGCCGTGCAGCGGATCACCCAGCTCCAGGCGACCAACCAGTTTCTGTCCGAGCGGCTGGAACTTCAGCAGGCCGAGCGGAAGAACCTCGTGGATCAGGTGCTGGTCGAGGAGGCCCAGCGCGCCCTGCAGGCGGCCAATGCACAGCTCGCCGCCCAGACCGACAAGACGCTGGAACTGGAGCGGCTGCGCCATTCTGCCACCGAGGAACTGCAGCGGCTGCGCGGAGGCGACCTGCAGCGGCTGGAGTCCGAGAACAGCGCGCTGAAATCCCAGGTGGGCGAGCTGGCCGCAGCCACCGATCGGGGCGAGCAGATCGCCAACCTGGCCGAACGGGTGGCCCGTCTTCAGACCGGCCTCGACGCCGCCCAGCAGGAGAACGAAACACTCGTGGCGGCGCGGGCCACCCTGGAGCAGGACCTGGAGGCGCTGCGCGCCCGGCAGACCGAGGAGGGACTGGTCCGGGTCCGGCAGTTGGAGACCGATCTGGCCTTCGCGCGCGCCGAGGGCGAACGGCAGGGAGCCCGCGCCGTCCAGCTTGAAGAACGTCTGCTCCGCGAGCAGGTCCAGCGCGGGACGCTGGAACGCGACAACCAGTCCCTGTCGAACCGGGTCGCCGAACTGACGGCACGCGTGGAGGATTTTGAGGCGGCCAAACGGCAGCTCGCCGCGGAGAAGGAGGAGCGCGGGGAACTGGAGGCGCAGCTTCAGGCGGCCGAAACCCAGCTCACGGCGATGCGCGCGGCATCCCGGCCCCCCGAGGGTGTCCGCGACGCTGGCGCGCCGGTGGCGGAGGCCACGGCCTCGGCGCCTCCGGCGGACCTGGTGGTCCGGCTCGAAGCCCTGGAGTCCGAGGCGGCACGACTCCGCGACGCCCTTCGGCAAAGCCGCGCCCGGCAGAATGAACTGCTGGCCGCCGTCGCGGAGTCCGAGAAGTCCAGGGCGCGCTGGGAGCGGGAGCGCCAGGAACTGCTCCGTTCCCTGCAATCGCTCCAGAGCGGACCCGCCGGGAAGGAGTTTGCGGCGGCCCGGAAAACCATCGGGACCCTGGAGTCACGGGTGCAGCAGTTGGAGAAGGAACGGGACGCCCTCGCGCGCAAGCTGGGCGAGCTGACCCGGAGGTCGCAAACCGAGCTTCAGGTCGCGCGCCGCTTCCGGATGGGATCGCCCCGCGAGGAGGTCGTGCGCTTCCGCCTGGAACGGCCGGCGGGGAAGCCCGAGTGATCAAGCCCTCCGCGCCGGTCACGCTCCGTCTCAACGGGAGAGGTGAAACCCCAGAGCGAACCCCACGGTCAGCAGCCCCCCCGCGGCGAGGAGGATCCAGCCGGGACGGTGGTCCTTCACCAGGCGGTGCCACAGCAGCAGGCCGGTGATCGCGAAGACGATCATGGCGCCGCTGGACAGGTCGAAGACCACGGCCCACGCGTCGTAGAGCCGGCCGTGTCCATAGCCGTGCAGGCGGTGGAATCCCACCAGGGTCTGTTTCCAGCCGGGCCGCTCCTCGCGGATCTCCGCGGAGTGAAAGTCCGCCGCCAGCCGGACGCGGGTGAGGTGACCGGGCCGGACAAAGTCAAAGCGCCAGGAGCCGTCCCCGTTGCGGCGTCCGGGTCGGCGCTGTCCCCGGATGTCACACTGGTCCTGAAGCCATGCCACGTACGACGCCTCGCCAGGTCCGCCCGGCTTCGAGGCCGGATCCAGCACCGCGGTGCGCACAGCCACCTGCGGCTCGGAGTCAGGGAACCAGGCCGACCGGGTGATCACATAACCGGTCACGAAGTACATGGTGACGAACACCGTCAGCATGAAGGCGCAGCCCAGATGGATCTGACGAAGGCGTGCCTGCATGGGTCACCCGATCCAATAGACCCACGCCATGAGGCCCAGCGAGGCCGCGGCACATCCCCCCAGCAGCAGGAGCGCGGCGCGACGCCGGGTGGCCCGGCGTGCCCACAGGTAGATGCCCGAACCCACGGCAAAAAACAGGAACGCGGTGGTGAACTCGGTATAGATCGCCCATGCCCGGGTCCACGGCGCATTGGGAACGCCCTCGGTGGATCCATGCAGGAAGCCGAGGATGGAGGGCCACCCCGTCCGATGCTCCTCCACCCGGGCAAGGCCTTCCGAGGCGTCCACATGGATCCGATAATCCTTCCCGGGCCGCGACATGGCGAAATGCAGCTCGCCGTCCGCATCGCGTCCCATGTCCCAGGGCAGCGGCCAGCCGGCAAGGCCCAACCGGTCACGCACCGCCTCCGCGAGCTTCAGGTTGTCGGATTCGGCGGGCACGACAAGCGGGGTGGTCCAGACCCGTTTCGGGCCCTCCAATTTCGGAATGAGGCCGGGGTGGTTGAAGTTCAGCGAGGTGATCCCATAGATGAGGAAGTACCAGAACGCGGCGAGCCCGCCGTAGAGGTGGAGATTCAGCAGCCCGCGGCGCAGCCCGCCGGCACGGGCGCCGCCGATCCCGGAATCCGAACCGGCGGGAAGCGGGGTGGCATCCATGCGGGGCCTTCTATGGCTTTGCCGGACCTGCCATCGGCAGCCGGACACGGGCGAGATACACACGGGTGGCGCCCTCGTGGGAGGCGTAGTAGCTCACCCAGAGCGTGTCCTGCCACCAGACCAGTCCCGGATAGCTGCAGTCGCCGCTGCCGGGAAGCCGGAGAAACTCGGTCAACGCGCCCGCCCCGGGATCCAGCCAGCACAGCGCGGTCCGCGCGCCGCCGTCGTAAAGGCGCACTCCGGCCACCAGGCGGCCGTCGGGCAGGCGGAGCAGTTGGGGACCGCCGATGCGGACCCCGAGATCGCGCCAGGTCCAGTCGCGATACGGGGGTGGGGAGCGTCCCCACTGGGCGGTGCCCGGCTGCCCATCGCGTCGCAGCAGACAGAGCGCCGTGCCATCGGGAAGGAAGGCGAGCCCGGCCTCGTTGGGCTGACCGTCGCTGAACAGGGTTTGGACCAGCGGTTTGAAGATCCTTCCGTCCGCGCCGGCTCCCGAATAGAGGCGCACGAAGTGCTCCCCTGCGGTGTCATAACCCACGCCCAGCGCCTGCGGACCGTTCCAGTCGATTCGCCAAAGCCAGACATTGGGCTCGCCGAGGTCGGTCGCGTCGCTCCACCGGATGCCATCCTCCGAGAACCAGGCCAGCGACTGGTGCCGCACGGGTCCCGGCTGCGGGAGGGCCACGGCACCGTACAGCATGAGACGATCGTCCGGGGTCACCACAAAATGCGGATCCCGCAGGTCGCCGCGGCCGGAGGTGATGCGTGCGGCCGGGGACCAGTTCACGCCGTCCGGCGACACCAGGATCCTCAGCGCCCCGTCGGGCGACACATGCGCGGCCCCCTCCCGGTAGGTGCACCAGAGGCGGTCGCGCCAGCGCACCAGATCGGTGAAGGCATTGTGGGGCGCGGTGTCGCCGATCCGCTCCAAGGACAGGATCTGCGCCTCCGCGGCCCGGAGTCCGGAAGCCAGCAGCACGACCGACAGGATTCGAAACAACAGGGTCATGAGGGTTCCAGCGGCTCGACGTGCTTCCAGATCGGCACCACCTGCTTCATGGAGTCAATGAGCCACTGGCAGGCGGCAAAGGCCTCGCCACGGTGCGGGGCGCTGACCTCCACCCACAGGCTGGCGTCCCCCGCCGCCACAAATCCCAGCCGGTGGACCAACCGCACCGAGCCGACCGCCGGCCAGCGCGCGGACATCTCGTCAAAGAGCTTCTGGAACTGGTGCGTGGCCATGGCCTCGAAGGCCTCGTACCGGATGCCCCGGATCACCGCCTCCCCTTCCCGCCCCCGTACCACGCCGCTGAACCGGATCACCGCCCCGAATTCGGCGGAGGCGGAGGCCCCCGCCGTGAGCGCCGCCTCCTCGATGGGCGTCCGGGTCAGTTGCAGGAATCGAATCATGGAGCGCCGGGGTTGCCTCGGATTCAGCCGCCCTGCACGGGAGGAAACAGCGAGACCTCGTCGCCCGGCCGCAGCACGAAGGACGGGCCCTGATACTCCACGCCCACCGCGATCAGCGTGGACTGCCGCAGCGCCCCCAGCCTGGGATGCGCCGCATACACGGCGTTCAAGACGGTCTCCACCGTGGCGCCCTCCGGAACCTGCACCTCCCCCTGCGCCGCACCGGCGAGGTCGCGGAAGTAGCTCCAGAAATGGACGGGAATGTTCATCGCCCTTGAGAGTGCCGGGACGAAGGAATATCCGGAATCGGTTTCCGGCTGTAGCGAATTGACGTGGTGGCTACCGACACGCACCCACCGGGGTAGGAGACGACGTCAGGAGTCTCAAACCGTCCCAGAGCCATGGAGATCCCGGCGCGTTGGGCGAGAGCCGATCGCAGGGGGAAGTTTTCAAATTCAAGTGTTCAGCAGCAGAAGTCAGAGCCTGCCACCTCGTCTCCCACGGCGCTCACCTTCCGGGTTTGAGCCGGAGATGCTCCCGCAAATATCGCCCGGTGTGGGACTCCGGAACCGCAGCCACCTGTTCCGGAGTTCCCTCGGCGACGAGACGCCCGCCGCCCCCGCCCCCCTCGGGTCCGAGATCCATCACCCAGTCGGCCTCGGCGATGAGGTCAAGGTTGTGCTCGATCACCACCACGGTGTGCCCGGCGTCCACCAGACGCTGCAGCACCGCCACCAGACGCTGCACGTCCTGGAGGTGGAGCCCGATGGTGGGCTCCTCCAGGATGAACAGATCGCGCC
>JAFLEG010000718.1 GCA_017302195.1 Verrucomicrobiota bacterium | reverse complement strand
CCGAAGAGGCGGTTCAGGGATTCCAGGCGCGAGGCCAGGTTCACCGGGTCGCCGATGGCGGTGTAATTGAGGCGGTCCTCGCTGCCGATGTTGCCGACCACGGCATCGCCGGAGTGGAGTCCGATGCGCGTGGGAAACACCGGACGCCCCTCCGCCGCCCAGCGGGCGTTGAGGCGATCCAGCCGCTGCTGGATCTCCAGCGCCGCCCGGGCGGCGGCGAGCGCCTGATGGGGATCCGGTTGCGGGGCGCCCCAGAAGGCCATCACGCCGTCCCCGATGAACTTGTCCACGACGCCGCGATGGGCGTGGATGGCGGCGCTGACTGCGGCCAGGTATTCGCCCAACTGCTCCACCAGCCGCTGGGGCTCGGTGGTCTCCGCGATGGGGGTGAAGTTCGAGATGTCCGAGAAGAGCAGGGTCAGCCGCGCTGTGCGGCCGCCCAGGCGCGCCTCGTCGCCGCTTTCCATCAGCAGCCGGACCACATCGGCCGGCACATACTTGCGGAAAGATCGCAGGCTGAGCCGGGCGTCGGTGAGTGCCTGCTCCAGTTCGCGGACCTCGCGCACGGCGCTCATCGGCCGCGGGGCGGTCGAGAAGTCCAGGCGGCTCATGGCGCGGGCATCGGCCCCCAGTTGGCGCATGGGACGCGAGATGCGCAGGGCGATCCAGTAGGCGATCACGGCACCCAGCGTCAGGAAGGCGGCTGCGGCCAGCAGCGCCCAGCGCAGGTTGCGCATCACCCCGCCCGCGACTTCGGAAACCGGGAGCACCATGGCGATCACCCACGGCGGATCACTGGGGAGCTCCAGGTCGTTGAAGGATCCGAAGTAACCGATGCCGTCCACCCGGAACAGCCGGGCGTACTCGCTGTTGTCGCGGTGGGGGCCGCTGGTTTTTGGGTCCAGGTTGATGGCGCGGAAGTAGGCGTCCATCGCGGGATCCAGCGCGGTGCGGGCGGCCGTGGTGTTCGGGACGTTGCCGGAGCGTCCGGGCGGCGGATGCCCGATCAGGCGCGGCACCTGGTTCCCTTCGCCACGTTCGAACACCGCGACATAGCCGGGCACCTGGCCGTCGAGTTCCTCCAGAAATTCGTCAAGCTGCTCCAGGTCCAGGCTGCTGGAGACGATCGCCCGGAGGTTGCGATCCTCATCCAGGATCGGACTGGCGAGGCGGACCAGCCAGCGTTCCGGCTGGCCAGGCTCCGACCACGGGTAGGCGCCGCTCCAGAAGGGGCTGGCATTCGTCAGCTTCTCCTCCGGCAGAAAGGCGGCGTCGAGATCGGAGGCCGGGACGCGGCGGGTGACCCGGGTCACCCGGGCCTCCCAGGGCCAGGGCCCGACGGTCAGGTCGAACTGCCCGTCATCGGCCCGCGTGGCCTGGCGGATCTGGATCCGTCCGTCGGCCAGCCGCTGGGCCTGGAGAAACTCGCCGCTCGGCTGAAGCGTCAGGGTCAGACGCGCAAGCTGCGGCTGGGCCTCCAGGGCGCCGCCGAGGTACTGGATCAGGACCGGCACCTGGGGCTTGCCCAGGGGCTGGTCGGACAGCAGCCGCACCGCCTGCCGGTTCTGGTCCACGGCCTTTTGCAGCAGCCGCCGGATCTCGGACTCCGCCCGCCCCAGCGTCTGTTCCGCGATGGTGGTGGTGAGGCTGGTGAAGTTCCGGTCGCCGAAGAAGGTGCTCAGTCCCGTCAGCACCACCACCGAGCCGGTCAGCACCGCGAGCAGCGTCAGCGTCAGCAGACTGCGGAAGCTCACGGTGCGGCGCGGCCGGGGCATGGGGAAGGGCGGGGTGGCCTCAGACGTCCTGCAGGGCGCCGGGAATCAGTGCCTCGCAGGGTCGGGTGACGGCGCCATCCCCGGTGCACACCGCATAGCGCACGCTGCGCCCGTCGGTCTGGCCGGCCCACCCGCGTTCGTCGTCACTCTCGGCGTACAGCGACACCCCGGCATGCTCGCCCCTCGCATTCACAGCGTAGAAGGTCACGTTGAAGTTGGGATTGCCATCCGCCCGGCGCAGGCGCTTCTCGACGGTGTTGGACCGGATCCGGCGCAGGGCGTCGAGGCAGGCGTCCTTGGGATGCCGGCCCTGGCGCATGGCCTCGACCACCAGGAAGGAGGACAGGTTGAAGAGGTTGGCCTCGCCGCGTCCGGTCGAGCCGGCGGCCCCGATGGTGCCGTCCACATACAGCCCCGCCCCCAGGATCGGGGAATCGCCGACCCGTCCCGGGATCTTCCAGGCCAGGCCGCTGGTCGTGGTTACGCCGCCAATCTCGCCGCGGGCATTCACCCCGTTGCAGTTGATGGTGCCCCAGTAGTGGCGCGGGGGAGTGACCCCGTCGGCGATGAGGCGCCGCAGAATGCCCTGATTGTCCAGCCGGGCGCCGGACTGGCGGTCCTGGGGACGCAGATAATGCCGGGGATCGGTCTGCCGCTTCCACTCCAGCCAGGCCTTGCGCGACTGCTCGGTGTTCAGGTCCGCCTCGATGGGGAATCCCAGTTGGCGCGCGAAGTCCTGTGCCCCGGGTCCCACCAGCAGATGGTGGTCGGTGTTCTGCATCACCGCGTAGGCCACCTTGGAGGGGGTGCGGACGCCTTCCAGCGCCGCCACGCCGCCCGCGCGCCTGGTGGGTCCGTGCATGCAGCAGGCATCCAACTGCACCACCCCGTTCGCATTGGGCAGTCCTCCGTAGCCGACGCTGGTATCGGCCGGGTCCAGTTCGACCACATTGACTCCGGCGATCAGGGCCTCCAGCACGTCGGCGCCTCCGGTCATCAGGGTGAAGGCGGTCTCAATGCAGGTCTTGCTGCCGCCGTTTTTGTGGAAGTTGCCGTTGGCGGAAGCGATGACCACGGGCTTCACGGTG
>JAFLEG010000717.1 GCA_017302195.1 Verrucomicrobiota bacterium | reverse complement strand
GGCACACCGGTGGAGATCTCCCGGAAGAAGTTGTAGCTGAGTCCGGACGCCATCCGTGTGGACAGATCCGGATGCGACGTCTGCACGCCATCGTCGCCCACCCCGACGATCACCCCTTC
This sequence comes from Verrucomicrobiota bacterium, assembly GCA_017302195.1. GTDB lineage: Bacteria > Verrucomicrobiota > Verrucomicrobiia > Limisphaerales > UBA9464 > UBA9464. Next base: position 2,752 of record JAFLEG010000717.1, on the reverse strand, counting down.
GCCCCGGGTGGTGGGCCATGCCCCCCGGGCGTTGAGGTCGGGGCCGATCAGGTTCCGGTCGCCGCCCCGGTGGTCCAGATGCCACTGCTCGTCGAACCGGGGGTCATTCGGCGCCGGAGCCAGGGGACCCTGCCGCCTCCACGGCCGGCGCATGATCGGATAGCTCGCCACCACCTCGGGGCGCTCCGCGAGCGCGGCGGCGGCCGTGATGGCGGCGGCGCTGTTGGCGGCCTGCAGGAGGTACATCCCGGGGGCCACAGTCCTTGCCACAGTCAGCGAATGCCCCTTCAGAACGGATTCCAGCGCCGTCTGTGGATTCACCTGCAACACGATCCGGCTGCCCAACTCCACCGTGATCTCGGGATCGTCCGCCGCCGTGGCGCGGCGCCAGTCGGACGCCCCCGGGGCCGCAACCTGACCGGCAGGGGTCCCCGGGACCGGGACCGGGACCGGGGCCAAGCGGTAGGCGGTGGCCTGCGGCTCCCGAAACCGGACGACCGAGTCGTCGCCGCCAGCGGCCCGCGGATGGACCGGCACCAGGATGTGGCCGGCGATCAGGGAAAGGCAGATCGTGGGAAGGCGGAGGAGCTTCATGGGTTCTCTGGGACTCGCTCCGCCAACTAGACATCAGGCCAGGCGGGCTGTCGAACCCGGCAGCAGCAGTTCCGAGACCAGCGACTTTTCCTCCTGAAGCTCCTTCTCGGTCACCGAAATCCTCGACCGGCTGAACTCGGAAACCGGGAGCCCCTGGATGATTTCGAGCTTCCGGCCGTCCGAGCGCATCGGGAAGCTGAAGATCAGCCCCTTCTCAATCCCATAGCTGCCGTCCGAACACACTGCCACGCTGAAGCAGTCGCCGGCCGGAGTCGGGGTCGTGATGGCCCGGACGGTGTCCACCACCGCATTGGCGGCGGATGCCGCCGAACTGAGGCCCCGGGCCTCGATGATGGCGGCGCCGCGCTTCTGCACGGTGGGAATGAACGCGTCAGCGTACCAGGCGGTGTCGGTGATCACCCCGGTGGCCGGCCGGCCCCCGATGGTGGCGTTGGCAAAGTCGGGATACATGGTGGAGCTGTGGTTGCCCCAGATGGCCAGATGCCGCACCTCGGTGATGTCCGCACCCGCCTTGCGGGCCAACTGGGTGCGGGCGCGCGACTGGTCCAGCATGGTCATGGCAAACCAGCGGTCGGCAGGAATCTGGGGGGCGCTGTTCATGGCGATCAGGCAGTTGGTGTTGCACGGATTGCCCACCACCAGGGTGCGGACATCCGGGGACGCGGCCCGGGCGATGGCCTGGCCCTGTCCGATGAAGATCCGCCCGTTGATGCCCAGCAGATCCTTGCGCTCCATGCCCGCCTTGCGCGGCACGCTGCCCACCAGGAGGGCCCAGTTCACGCCCCGGAATCCCTCGTCGAGATTGGCCGTCGGCACCACCCCCTTGAGCAGCGGGAAGGCGCAGTCATCCAGTTCCATCACCACCCCGTTCAGCGCCTTGAGCGCCGGCTCGATCTCGATGAGATGGAGGATCACCGGCTGGTCGGGGCCAAACATCGCGCCGGAGGCGATGCGGAAGAGGAGCGAGTATCCAATCTGGCCGGCGGCGCCGGTCACGGCAATGCGAAGGGGGGCTTTCATGTCGAAATCAGGAACCCGGATCATGGGGACTGACCGCAGGGCCGGCAAGCACCTGCCGATCCAGACACGGAGTCGGGGCTCGACGGATCCTGCGGGTCCTGCGGAAGGTGGGCCGCCATGGACGCCTTTCCATCCCTGCTCTGGCATGACGGCAAGTTTCTCGGCATCGAGTGGCACCTGTGGAAGGTGATCGGCTGGCTGGGCAATCTGGCCTTCGCCTCGCGGTTTCTCGTGCAGTGGTACGCCACCGAGAAGCGCAAGGAGGTGGTGGTGCCCGCCGCCTTTTGGTGGCTGAGCATCGCCGGGTCCTGGCTGCTGCTCTCCTACGCCCTCTTCTCGGCAAAGAACTCGGTCTTCATCTTCGCCAACGCCTTCAACTGGATCCCGTACCTGCGCAATCTGGTCATCCAGCAGCGGCATCGGAAGGCCCACCTGAGCTGCCACCGCTGCCAGCGCATGAACCCGCCACAGGCCCGATACTGCATGCAGTGCGGGAACGGGCTGGAGTCAGCGAGGAGTGATGAAGTGTGAGTGATGAAGTAAACACGGGGGCCGGCGGCGAGCGGCCTGACTTCCCGGCAATCGGCGACCGGCGACCGGCGGTTCGCTGATCCCGACGCACATAGCCCATGAACGCGGCACGAGCGCTTACTTCATCCCTCATCCTTCATCATTCATCTTTCCCCGCGGGCGGGAGGGCCTTGAGCTGGAACTGGGTCAGGACGTTGCTGGCGTAGTCTGGAAATCGTCCTCCGACCTGCTGAAAGCGCGGCAGCATCTGCAGGATCTGGGCCTCCGCCGCGATGGCCGGTTTCACCGTGTTTTCCTGCTGGGCCATCACCTGGTGCCGGAGGAGTTTGGCCTGCCGGAACATGAACAGACACAGCCCGCCCGTGGTGATGATGAGCCCCAGAAGGATCAGGCGGACCGTGCCGCGCAGTTCGGCCACCTGGGTGCGCAGCCGATCCAGGTCCTCGGGATCGCCGACCAGCGGGGGAAGGGGTTCTCCGGGTTCATTCATGGCTTGGACGGGACGCCCCGGGGTCGGGACGGGCTTCTGGGACTGCCGGTGACGGCGCCGGAGGCCGGCGGAGGGTTGGTGGAGGGAACGATCTTC
>JAFLEG010000716.1 GCA_017302195.1 Verrucomicrobiota bacterium | reverse complement strand
GCCGCCGCTTTGCCGCGGCGGGCCAACCACAAACCAGGCGTTCATTCCCCTCACCGCGCGCCTTCCGGATCCCAAGCAAAAGCGGTGGCAAGCCACCGCAGTCCCAAGGCGGGCCGCGCCACGCCGCGTGCCATGAGGGATCGGGAAGAACTGGCGAAATTTGGAATCACAGAGATTCCCGGGACAATACCCGGGGGTTCCGGACAGATCACCATCCGGGCCTGGGAGGGGGGACCCGGGTCCACCTGGAACTCCGCCACACGGCGGGACAGTGTGCTGGTCACCCTCACCGGTCTCGGAGGAGGCGCCACTCCGCCACCCTCGCTGCAACTCGCGGGTGACTTCCGGGGCCTGTTCCTCCTCGTGGTTTTTGAACCCTCCACGGTGCTGCGCGAACTCCTGCCGGTGGCCGGAGGAGTGGACGTCGTGGGTGAAGGCTCTCCCGACCACCGGTGGTCGCTTTGGGTCTCCCCAGAACTGATCGGGTGGGAACCTGTTGGGGCGGCGCAGGTGCCGGTGATTGACCTTGGGCGTCCGGACCGTCTCGGGATCCGCTGGACGATCCTCGCTCCTGCCGGACCGGCCTTCTACCAGATCCGCATAGAGCCGTGATCCCGGTGCCGCGGGCGCCCGACACACTCCAACCGATCCTCCGGACTGGTGGATTGGGAGGATGAACTTGTTCCAGGTGGCCAGGCGCCAAGCCGGTTCCTGGGGAGGTTCGCCCCACCGGGGGTAGGAGACGACGTAAGGAGGCTCAAACTTTCCTTCGCCCGTGGAGATCCCCTGCGTTGGGCGAGAGCCGCACTCAGGGGAAGTTATCAGTTTCAAGTGTTCAGTGTTCAGGAAGGCGGAAGAAGTCAGAGCGTGACCTCACCTCCTCCGGGCTTCATCCCTGATCCCTCCCCAGGACTCAAACCTATCGACTGCCCGGCAGGACTCCGGACAACGCCTCCGCCACGGCATCCACCGACACGCCTTCCATGATCCGGCGGATCTCTTCCGGAGTTCCGGCGATCGGACGCCCATCATACCGGTAGAAATCCAGGTGGCGTCCGGCCACCGCTGGATTCGGAATGCGCACCCAGTCGTCCCGCAGGGGCATGATGCAGGGGTTGAGCGTCGGGGTCTCGATGACGAACTGGTGGGGCACCTGCATCGCCGCCGCGAGGTGCATGAAGGCGGTGTCCACGCTCAGGAAGGAATGGGCGCGCTCCACCAGCGCCGCGGCATGGCGAATGGTGGGGCACTCCGGGAAATAAACCCGCCCGCCCCGCAGACGCGTGAACAACTCTGACTGGGCGACCCGGTCCTCAGGACCGCTGAAGAATAGCACCGGCAGCTCCGGGAACTGCGTTCCCAGCCGGGCAACCAGCTCCACGTAGTGGCCCAGCGGCCAGCGCCGCAGGGCGAGATTCTTGGTCCCTCCGGACCCCGCGTGGACTCCCAGCCAGGGCACGCCCGCCAGCCCCTGCTTCTCCAGATAGCCGGAGGCCCAGGTGGTCTCGTTCGCCGACAGGTAGATCTCATAGGCCAGCCGCGGCAACTGCCGCCGCGCCCCGATCAGCGGCAGGAAGCGGGCGTTGTTTTCGGCGGCATGCACCGAGTAGTCCTGCGGCAGGGTGTCGGTGACCAGGTGCCGGTCCAGCCAGCCCGCATTCTCATAGGTGTGGCTGAGACGCCGCCGTGCGCCGATCAGGCGGGCGATGATCCGGTAGCCTTGACGCCCCTGTGGATGCGCATTGATGGAGACGTCGAACCGCGGACGGCGCAGTCCGAGGGCGAAGCGCAGCGACGCCCAACGCGACGCCTTGAGGAAATGGTGCTGATGCAGGGCGTCGAGATGCGGATTCCCCTCCAGCAGCGCCGCCGCCCCCGGCCACATCGTCAGCATCTCCAACCGCGCCTCGGGGAAGTTCAGCCGCAGCTCGTGCAGCAGCGGGGTCGCCATCAGCGTGTCCCCGATGCCCGCCAGCGCGATGACCAGGATGCGGTTCATCGCGGTCCCCCCTGGCGGCTGCGGATGGCCTCCAACGCCTCCACCCACCGTAGATCCCGCAACTGCTCCGCCTCGCGGTGCGCCGCCCAGGAGACGGAACGCGAGGAATCACTCTCCCGGCAGGGAGTCACCATTCTCCGAATCAGATCTTCCAGCATTGCGCTCGCGTTCATCGGTACTCCGCGGGTTCCTACTCGGAGCAGACGGCACTGTCGCGGACAATCCATCTGGAGTAACCAGACACGAGGACGTCCTCCAACCGCGAGGGGGATTACGGGAACGGGACAGGATCCCATGATCGGGAGGGCGGAGGTCATTTCCCCATCTGCTTCCACCCTGGCAGACGACTCACTGTCCCTGCGAGTTCCCATTCAGCCGGCGCCCGATCGCCCCCTCAACTCTGGTTCGTTGGGTTCAAATGACATTGAGACCGGAAGACGAATCGCTCAGTATATCGTCGTGATCATCAAGCGCCGCATCCTCCAGTGTGGAATCGGTTCCGCATTGCTCGGCGGTCTGGCGCTCACGCCAGCAGGGATGCTCGCGTTCTATTTGCCGGCGATACTGCTTACCGAAGCGTCAACGAAGATACTGCCCAGCCTGCGAAGTTTCACCTCCCCTGGCGGCCCTTGCACGTTGCCCGGTGGATCGGTGGTTCTGTTCTGGATCATCGCCGAAATCATTGCCATCCCGTGGCTGGTCTTGGGGGTGACGAAGTTAAGGAGGGGGCAACGGCGGGGAAAGGTTGTTCCCTGATGACACGGACCGGCGACGCTTTCTGGGGCTGTTGTCGGAACATCCCGAGCGCTTCTCGATGGAAGTCCATGGCTTCGTGCCGATGAACAACCCCTACCACCTGCCACTCCGGTGCCGGGAG
>JAFLEG010000715.1 GCA_017302195.1 Verrucomicrobiota bacterium | reverse complement strand
ATCGGCGAAGCTCCCATCCCCACCAGCGAGCGCGCGCCGCGCAGTGCGGCGAAGCTGCGCACGCAGCCTGCATGAAGGAACGAGACTGATGGCGGCTGAGGTTTCCTTCGGACGGCGGCTCACCGAGGTGCGCGTCGAGATGGACCGCGCGCAGATCCCCGTCAGCGACGGCTTCGCCCGGCAACTGGCCCTGGCCTCCAATGCCTTCGTGGTGCGGCGGGACGAGACGCGCACGGTCATCGCCGGGTACCCGTGGTTTCTGGACTGGGGCCGCGACTCGCTCATCGCCGCGCGCGGACTGCTCGCCGCCGGCATGCGCGACACCGTGCGGGAACTGCTGGTGACCTTCGGACGCTTCGAGCAGGACGGCACCCTGCCCAACTCGATCCATGGCAATGACGCCTCCAACCGCGACACCACCGACGCCCCGCTGTGGTACGGGGTGGTGGTGGAGGATCTGGCCGCCCTGGAAACGCCCGCAGGTGACTCCGGTGCCGCGCCGGTGTACGCGCTGAAGCTCGATGCCTCCGGACGCACCGTGGCGGCCGTGCTGCGGTCCATCGCCTGCGGCTATCTGAAGGGCACGGTGAATGGCATCCGCGTGGACGCCGAGTCCGGCCTGGTGTGGAGCCCCGGTCACTTCACCTGGATGGACACCAACTATCCCGCGGGAACACCGCGCGAGGGGTATCCGGTGGAGATCCAGGCGCTGTGGATCCGCCTGCTCAACCAGCTCGCCACCCTGCAGGCGGAGCCCGGGGAGGGCCGGGGCGAGCGCTGGGGCGACCTGGCGCGGCGGGCGGAAACCAGCTTTCACCGCTACTTCTGGCTGGAGGAATGCGGCTGGTATGCCGACGTGCTGCTGGGCGGACGCGACACCCCCGCCCGCACCGCGCCGCCGAGCAACGCGCTCCGAAGCAACTGCGTCCTGCCGGTGGCGCTCGGCCTGGACCGGCATCCCAAGGCCGTCGCGCGCTCCCGCCGCCTGCTCGCCGCCGTGGCGCGCCACCTCGTGGTGCCCGGCGCATTGCGGTCGCTGGCCCCCCTGCCGGTGATCCCGCCGTGTCCCATCATGGCCAATCACGGCGGCCTGCTCAACGATCCCGATCATCCCTACTGGCCGCGCTACGAAGGCGATGAGGATACCCGGCGCAAGCCGGCCTATCACAACGGCACCGCCTGGACCTGGACCTTCCCGGCCTTCTGCGAAGCCCTGGTGCGCGTGCATCCCGGCGACCGCCGCGCCTGGAATGCGGCCCGGGCCTATCTGTCCAGCGCGGACCATCTGATGAACCGGGGCTGTCTCGGACAGCTCCCCGAGATCGTGGATGGCGACGCGCCGCACGGTCCGCGTGGTTGCGACGCCCAGGCCTGGGGCGCCACCGAATTCCTCCGCGTCTGGCGCCTGCTTCACACGGCGCCGCCGCCGCCGCTGGGGTGATCTCCCCGGCTGTCAGGGTCAGGAGAAGCGGTGTTCCGGAAACCGGTCGCGGATCATCTGCCGCAGCCGCGACACATGCTCCGGCGGATGCAGATCGCGTGCGGCACGGCGCTCCAGGGCATTGAGCAGCTCCAGCCAGTCGTCCAGCGGCGGATTGGGCAGCTCCTCCCACTCCACATCGCGTCCCTTGCGGCGCGGCCGCTGGAAGAACCGCCAGTCGCGGCCCACCTTTTGTGCAAAGACGTGACGCTTGACGCCGTCCTCACCCGGCGTGGTCCACCCGATCTCCGATTTGGCGCCCATGGATTCTTGGTTACTCGCCGGGAAGGTCCACGGCGGCCACCGCCATCGCGGCGATGCCCTCCTCGCGTCCGACGAAGCCGAGCCGCTCGTTGGTGGTCGCCTTCACGCCCACCTTCCGGACATCCAGGCCCAGGGCCTCGGCCAGATTGCGTTTCATGGGCTCCAGGTGCGGAAAGATCTTCGGTCGCTCCGCCGCCAACGAGGCATCAATGTTCACAATGCGGCCTCCCCGGGCCTTCACCCGCCGCGCCGCCTCCTCCAGGAAGACGCGGCTGGGGGCATCTTTCCAGGCGGGATCCGTGTTGGGGAACAGGTGTCCGATGTCCACCTCGCCGATGGCGCCCAGGATCGCATCGGTGATGGCATGCATCAGCACATCCGCATCGGAATGCCCGAGCAGGCCCAGGGCGTGAGGGATCTCCACCCCGCCCAGCACCAGCCGGCGGCCCTCGACCAGCGGATGGACATCGTATCCGATTCCCACATGCACCATGGGGTGCAGACTATCGGAACCGCTCCGCGGACGCCATCGGGGAAAGTCTGAGTCGGAACGATGGAACGCTGCGATGAACTTCAGGGCGAGGTCACCGCAGAGACGCGGAGACACGGAGAGAAACAGAGCATGCAGGTGGCAGCGGCAGCCACCGAACTAAAGTGCCGCCTGACTCACCATTCTCCCGCCGTCCGTGCCTTGGTGGCTAAGGCCGCCCCTCCTGAGCCGTATCCATGCAGTCAGGTTGGGGGGCGCATGCGCTCCGTGCGTTTGTGATGCTGATGAGACTCACCAGTGAAAGCCTGAGTACGGCGCGGACAGGGTGCCGTGTAGCCGAAGGCAACTGCGTCGCCGCGAGGCGGGGTGGAGAGCAGCCGGAGGCGAACCTGTCGTCCCAAAGAGGTCTGCCAAGGCCGCTGAACTCGATTCGGCCTTTCGGAATGGCGAGCCCGCGGAGCCGGGGCGAAGCCCAGGTCATTGATCTGCCCGAAACGATCACCAAGCCTGTCGCGACGTTCGTGAGGGAGTCCGAGGGTGGTTGGAGTGGGAAGGCGGGGAAAGTCCGTCGGTTCAGCAACAAGATCCTTCCGGGTGCTGAAGAGGGCCGGAAGGAAGTCAGAGCCCCCCTAGTAGCGTTGAAGCG
>JAFLEG010000714.1 GCA_017302195.1 Verrucomicrobiota bacterium | reverse complement strand
ACTAAACTTAAAACAAATGTTAAAATTGGTGCTAAAATAAATAATGTACGATTTGAAAATACAGGAATAATAGTTTCTTTTAAAAATAATTTAACACCATCAGCTAAAGGTTGGGACCTGGACCTCGTGCTGCCCAAATCCCGTCAACGTGACGCCGTTTGAAGAAATGCCCCCGCCGGTAAATTCGAAGCTGATGCGGAGACGCCGGTCTGCAGCCACCTGGGCCGGGGAGAGCACCAGGTGCACCCGGTTCGTCCGGTCGTTGGAGGCCAGGGACCGTTCATAGGCCGTCACCGGTTCGTCCGAGGGCACCGAGAGCGGTGCGGTCAGTGCGTTGAATCCCGGGGGATACAGGCCGCCGAAATAGAAATCGTCGTCCTGGGTGGGGTTGTTTGTCGGGTTGTGCTGCGGATCTCCGGGCAGGCGGGTGACGGCACCCGGGGGTGCGTCGTTGCGCGCATTGGGCGCGGCGAACTCGGCATAGGTCAGGCTGGTGGAGGTGCCTGGCGGCGCATCGGTGCCCACGATCCACTCCGAGCGGTCCGTGGCGGCGCGCACCAGGATGCGGGCCTGCTGCGTGGCCTGCAGGGGAGGGGCGCCATTGTCGGTGACCAGGACCAGCACGAGGTTTGTCCCCGGCGCGTCGGCGGGCGTCGGCGTCCAGGTCAATCCGCCGGTCGGGCTGACCTGGAGACCGGGCGGACCCTGAATCAATTGGTAGGTCAGGACATTGGGAGGCAGATCCGGATCCCCATGAGGCCACTGAACCATGAGCGGAACCTCGGCATCGGCGATCCAGTCGGCGGCGGGTGAGGAGGATGGCGGACTGTTCACCTCGGTGACTGCAACGGTGAATTCGTTGGTGGCCCGCAGGATCGGGAATCCGGCATCGGCAATCTGAATGCGCACGGTCGAAGTCGCGCCCCCCTGGCCCTCCGAGGGGTTCCACGACAGCAGCCCACCCGCGGAAAGACTCATGCCGGCGGGGCCTTCCAGCAGGGTGTACGTCAGTTGGGCCGGTGGTGTTTCGGCATCCCAGCCGGGCGTGATCATGGCCTCCCGGAAGGCGGCGGCGATCTGGGTGTGGCCGGCGGTTCCAGGGTGGATGCCATCCGGTCCCAGCCCGGTGATCGGCTCGTAGCCATCGCCGGTCGGGACCAGGCGAACCTGGAGTCCGTCCCCGGCCAACTCGGCACACACCTCCCGCTGCCACTGCGTTAGCCGGGCGGTCGCCGCATCGTCGCCCAGGAGGTTGCCATGTCCGGTGCCGCGCAAGGCGCTTCCGATCCATGCCGAAGGACCCTCCAGCGGGGTGAGCCCCTGGCGGGCGGTTGCCGATGCGGACGCCCACAGGATGGTGACGGGATGTGGGCCGGCCGTGGGTTGCAGCGTGATGGTGTGCGGCCCGTCGGCCAGATTCCCGATGCGCAGCAGCAGCGGGGACTCCCAGAGCGATCCATCGCCCTGGGTCCCGACATTGGCGGGAATGCCCGTCCCGGCGGATCCGAGGCGTGCCGCACGATTGCCAAAGGCCCCCGTGCAATCCACGACGCCGGCGGGCGCGCCATCCACGGTGACCTGGAACGCACCCAGGGTGTTCGAGGCTGTGGCAAGATAGCCGATGTAAACGGACCGTCCGACCAGATTGGAAAAGGTGAGCGTGCTGCCGGCCGCGCTGGAACTCAGGCCCATGGCGCCTCCGAAGCCGGGGAAGGGCGTCCAGCTTCCGGTCACCGAGGCGGCTGCCTGGGCGTAGGTCTTTGCCGTGGTCGGAATCGCCAGAAAGGCCGCGGCATGACGCAGGCTGGCCCGGTAGAACTGCTGGAAGGCGGGCGGATTGGTCCCGGCCAAGCCGTCCCGCCCTTCTTCATATCCGGTGAGCAACAGCGCCAGGTGCTGGGGGGTGATGACGGCCGGGGAGGTCACCGCCAGGCCGCCGTGGAACGCGGGATTGGTCCGCACGAATCCCGGCATGAGCTGCCAGTTGAGGTCGGGTACGGTTGCCGACTGGAAGGCCAGGTTGAGGGGGATCCATCCGCGCTCGGACGACAGCAGGGCCGGCCACGATGCCGTCTCGGGAGGCGAGGCCAGGAGACCGGCTGCCGCACCGTCGCCGAGGAACAGTGCCCTGGATCCGGGCAGGTCGGTTTTTGGTCCGCCCAGGTTCAGGCTCCACGGCGTCTGCTCACGCGCCCGTTGTGCAGGGATCAGCGGGGCCACCGGCGGGGTGGAGGGAACCGGCGCCTGAATTTTCACGTAGTCGTACTGAATCCAGGTGGCCTGGCCCGACTGGGTGGCCGCAGGACCGGTACGGACTATTTCCAGGGTGTTCGGACCGGCAGTGGCCTGGGCGGCAGCCGGGATCAGGGACAGATTGAGCACCGCCGGACCCGAGAGCCGGCCGGAGTACAACGGCGTGACGACTCCCGAACCGCTGCGGAAGCACACCACCATGTCGTGCTGGGCGAAGCCGGACTGGACCACCCCGTTGACGGACCAACCACTGCCCCCGAACTCCAGCCAGAGGGGCAGGGGAGCGCTGCTGGCGGCCTGGACGGCACTGAGATGGAAGTGAATCCGGTTGGTGCGATCCCCGAGGGTATGGGACCGCTCCCAAGCGGTCCATGGCTCGTCCTGGGGTACGGTCAGGGCGGAGGTCAGGCCGTTGAAGCCCACCGGATAGGTCCCCGCAAAATAGTAATCGTCATCCGGTGCCGGATTGGACAGGGACGAGAACTGGGGATCACCTGGGACGCGCGTGACCGCGCCAGGCGCCGGATCGTTGCGGCCATTCGACTGGCCCAGTTCCGCGTAGAGGGTGCCGTTGCTGGTGCCGGGCGGAGCATCCTGTCCGATCTCCCACAAGAGACGGGAAGGCGGCT
>JAFLEG010000713.1 GCA_017302195.1 Verrucomicrobiota bacterium | reverse complement strand
GAAATACCAGCAGGGAACACCAGAAACTGAGAACCAAGGGACGCTTCATAAACGGATTCAAACTCAGACGAGACCAGGGCACAGAATTGCTCACCAGGGGACGGGAGCGCCGGACAGGAAGAGTCCGGAATCACGGCGACCCCTCAGACGAGGTACCGTTTAGGAAGCGAACGAAGGAGCCCGCGGCGCAAGGGCCGTGCGCTGATGAAACCGCCAGGATGCGGGGGAGCTATCACGTGGCGGCGGCGAAGGACCCGCCAGCAGGCAGACCGGGTGCAGCGAAACGGGCGCCAACTCATCACCAAAGCTGAAGACGGACAGCAGCGCCGGCTTCAGTTCCGGATGACCGCCCACTGTGGAAACCACTCCCGATTCCAGCGTCTGGCAAAACGAGCAATGATCACATCCTGACTCGGAATGGTGATGATCTGCGCTGTCTTCGGAGTGACTCGATGCGAGGCCCAAAGCCTCCTCCACCTCACAGTGGACTGTGACCGGCACCCACAGAAGTGTCAGCAATCCGCAAAGGACTGTGAAGAAGCACCGCAACACATTGAGGGTTAGGTAAAGATCATCGACCGTGCAAGGGGAGAGTCACAAGGATTCCGGACGGAAGCGCTCCCCCCTTGTGTCCTTTGAGCCCTTTGTGTGAGGCCCTCCCAGCTCGAAGGCCGCACGCCGGCACCCGCCCCTCAAGGAAGCACGGGGAACCGTGCGGGACCCGCCTGTGTGGTTGCCCGCACCGCCGCGCTTTGTAGTCTTCGCCGCCGATGCGTCCGTATCTCGACCTGCTGCGCCATGTGCTGGATCACGGCAAGTTCAAGCAGGACCGGACCGGCACCGGCACCTGGTCGGTGTTTGGCGCCCAGACCCGCTACCGCCTCGCCGACGGCTTTCCGCTGGTGACCACCAAGCGGGTGCACACCAAGAGCATCCTGTACGAACTGCTGTGGTTCCTCCGCGGCGACACCAACGTGCGCTGGCTTCAGGAACGCGGGGTGAGCATCTGGAACGAGTGGGCGGATCCCGCCACCGGCGACCTCGGACGCGTCTATGGCGCGCAATGGACCGACTGGCGGTCGTCGGACGGCCGCTCCCTGAACCAGATCGAGGACGTGGTGGCCCAGATCCGCAGAAATCCCGACTCGCGGCGGCTCATCGTCACGGCCTGGAATCCGGGGGAGATCCAGCAAATGGCGCTGCCGCCGTGTCACGCGCTCTTCCAGTTCTATGTCAGCGACGGGGAACTGAGCTGCCAGTTGTACCAGCGCAGCGCCGATCTCTTCCTCGGCGTGCCCTTCAACATCGCCAGCTACGCCGCGCTCACCCACATGGTGGCCCAGGTCTGCGGCCTGCGGCCGGGCGATTTCATCCACACCCTGGGTGACGCGCACATCTACGCCAACCACCGGGAGCAGGTGGAGACGCAACTGGCGCGCGAACCGCGTCCGCTGCCGCAACTGCGCCTCAATCCCGCCCGCCGCGAGCTTCGCGAGTTCGTGTACGAGGATTTCGAACTGGCGGGATACGATCCGCACCCGCCGATCAAGGCGCCGGTCGCCGTGTGAGCCGCCCATGAACTCCGTCCACATCCGCCGCGCCCGCCGCGCCGACTGCGCGGGCATCCTGGCGATCTACAACGACGCCGTGCTCAAGACCACGGGCACCTATGACGAGGAGCCCCGGTCCCTGGACCACCGCCTCGCCTGGTTCGATGCCCACGAACGCGACGACCTGGCCGTGTTCGTCGCCGAGGAGGCCGGTGCCGGACCGGACGCCGCCCGGATCGTTGGATGGAGCGCGCTCAACCGCTATCACGACCGGCCCGGCTACCGCTTCACGGCCGAGAACTCCGTCTATGTCGCCGAGCACCGCCGCGGGACCGGCCTCGGCTCCCGGCTGCTGGCGCCGCTGCTCCCCGCCGCGGAGGCCCGGGGACTGCACGCCGTGCTCGCCGTCATTGACGCCAGCAATCCGGCAAGCCTCCGCCTGCACGAGCGGCACGGATTTGAAACCGTCGGGCACCTCCGGGAAGTCGGCTTCAAATTCGGGCGCTGGCTCGACGTGGTGCTGATGGAATGGCGGGCTGGCCACCGGCCGACGGGATGAGGCGCGCCGCACGAGCTTCGTCGGGAACACCACGGCTGGACGCTGCGGGGGAAGCGTGGGAAGGATGAGGCACTCCATGGCACTTCAGGGTTTCCGCAGCACGACGCCGTTCCCGCTCGATCGCATCCTCCGTGTCCTCTGTCTCGGCATCACCGCCCTCGCGGCGCTTGCAGACTCGATCCCGGCGCCCGGCAATGTGGGCGGCGCGGAGTATCCGCGCATCGGTTCCGACCGCAGCGTGAAGTTCCGCTTCAAGGCCCCCGAGGCCAAGCGGGTGCAACTGCGCGGGGGCGCCGGTTTGGTCCGCGACGCGCTCGAGTTCACCCGCGGGGAGGAGGGTGTCTGGACGCTGACCACGCCCCCCGCCATTCCCGGCTTCCACTACTACTGGTTTGTGGTGGATGGCGTGAACGTCAACGACCCCTCCAGCCCCGGCTTCTTTGGCTGGGGCCGGGAGTGTGGCGGCATTGAGATTCCGGAGGCGGGCGCGGACTTCTACGCCCTCCGGGAGGTTCCGCACGGGACGGTGCGGACCCACTGGTATTTCTCCAGGATCACCGGCCAGTGGCGGCGTACGCTGGTCTATACGCCGCCCGACTACGACCGCAGTCCAACCGCCGCCTATCCGGTGCTCTACCTGCAGCACGGGGCGGGCGAGAACGAGCGCGGCTGGATGGAGCAGGGCCGGGCCGGGTTCATC
>JAFLEG010000712.1 GCA_017302195.1 Verrucomicrobiota bacterium | reverse complement strand
GGCGTGAGGTTGGACGCGCGTCTCACGCCGCGCACCACGCACTCGTTCCGGGGATTCGCTGCCCCTTGTCAGTCAGCTTCGGAAGATTTGCGGCCGCACCACAGGAACGCATTCGGTTTGAGAATCCCTTCGGCGACGGCGAACCGGTCGAAACTGGTGATCAGATCGGCCAGCGGATGCACGACCTCATCGGGTCCGCGCAACCCGCCCAGCAGCCGGTAGATGAACGAGACGCTGTCGCGATACTCGAGTTCCGTGAACTGGCGCCGGAGGCACTCCAGGATCAGGTCACCGGAGGACGCGTTGTCGTTCGGCGACTGGGCCCGCTCTTGCGGGTCCCGCTCGGTGACATACTCCGTGAGAACCTCGTCCGTGTAATTGTTCCAGGACTCCCGACTCCGGAGCGACGCACCGAGATCCTTCTCATACCAGTGTCCTGTCGCCGAGAGCAGTGCCCGGATCAGCGCCACCACGGCAGCATCCGAGGCTCGCCAGCGCTCATGACAGGGCTCCAGGCAAATGAGGAGGCCGCCTGGACGAAGAAGCCGGGAGGCCCGCTGCAGCACGGATTCCGGATCCGAAAAATGATGGATGACCCCGGTGAATGTCACCGCGTCGAAGAGGCCGGTCGCGTCCTCCAGGGAGCGAGTGGAATACGACAGGGAGCCAAATCCGGAATCCTGGGTGCTGGACGCCAGGGTCCGTTGCGCCGCGGTGATGGCCTTGGCCGAAATATCAATGCCTTGGACGTGGTAGCCGGCCCGGGCCATTTCCAGGGAGTAGTAGCCAGGACCACAGCCCACATCGAGAATGCTGAGGTTCGGACGCCCATGGCGCGCGAGAAACTCGAGCAGGACCTCCACATGTCCCCCGATGTAGAGCCGGGCGAAATGAGGGTCGCGCCAGAAGCTCTTGTAGAAATAGTCGCATTTGACGGCGCGACGCAGGTCCGGGATGTAGCCGGCCTCCTGCCGTTCACTGATTCGCTGATCGAAAGCCGCCGCCTCGGCGGCGAGCGGCTGTTCGGCGGATGACGCAGACATGGGCTGAAGGGTGAGGGAAGGTGCTTTCGGTCGGAAGAATCAATTCGGCATCGCCCGTCCCTCCGTCGCCTCTCCAATCCGGGTAGGCCGTGCGCGTGTGGAGGCACCACCGCGTCAGTTCGCGGCGGCGGGTTTGGCCCGGGGGAGCAATGCCCTGCCAGGTCGAGGTCACCGCCGGACTGAAGTTCCGATACCCACCGTTTACGGCAATAACTCGACTTGTCAGGCGGGCGTCTGTAGGTAAACGCCTGTTCCGTCCCGAATCCATCCATCATGAGCACCCAGAAACTGTTTCACCTCGGCATTCTCCTGGGCCTGATCTGCCTCCGCGCCATCCAGGCGGCCGAATGTCTGCCCGCCCCAGCCGGGCAACTTTTCTGGTGGAGGCTGGAAGACAATGGCCAGGACACGATGAAGCGGCTGGATCTCACCGTGCCTTCCACAGCCACCTATGAGACCGGCAAGGTGGGGCAGGGACTGACCTTCGACGGCCTTCAAGGAGTCACCATCGGTGCGGTGCCCGAATTGAACCGGACGAGCTTCACGTGGGAGGCCTGGGTCCGGAGAGCGGACACCAACCTCGCCTCACTGGCCAGTCCAGCGGACGGAGCCATCATTGCCGGGGGTGCCCAGAGCTTCAGTTTGACCATCGGACATGCTGGAAATCTGTTTCTGAGCCATGTCGGGGTCCGGTCATACGACTTTGGGGCCAGCATCACCGATCTGGACTGGCATCACGTCTGTCTCCTGAGAAACGGAGACCTCTTTCGGCTTTATCTGGATGGCGTGAGCGCCGGACAGCTCGAAGTCGCGGGCATCGTCACCGAAAGCGCCTATGCGGTGGGCTCTCTCTCCGCAAGTTTTGGGGGATACTTCTACGCGCTGCTGGGCAGCGTGGACGAGGTGGCGTTCTTTTCGAGAGAGTTGGAATCCACCGAAATCAAGGCGCTTTACGATGCCGGAGCGACAGGTCGGTGCGTGGACGTGGTCAATCCGCCCTGCACCGCCGTCCCTGATGGACTGGTGGCGTGGTATCCGCTGGACGTGGGACCGGAGAATCTCGCTCCGGCAGGGCAACCGGGGACTGCCGGCGTGGAGAGCTATGGCCCCGGCAAGGTCCGGGGGGCGGCAACATTCGACGGCCTCAATCCGGGAATCGTGCTGCCGGAGGATCCGCGGATGCGGACGCAGGAGTTTACCGTTGAGGCCTGGGTTCGGCGCGCCTCGACAACGGCTTCCTCGCAGGCAAGTCCGGCAGATGGCGCCGTGTTCTCGGGAGGGACACGGTCCTACGCGATGGCGATCCGCTCGGATGGGGTGTTGTACCTCAGCCACGTGGGCGAAGTGAGCATCCCCTCCGACGGGCGCCTGCTGGACACGGAATGGCACCACGTGGCCATGGCGAAATCCGGGAGTCAGATGTTCTTTTACCTCGACGGTCTGCCCGTGGGGGTCCGTGACCTCGGGGGGATCGTCTTCGATCTCTCAACTCCCTTTGCCATCGGCTCGCTCGGCGTTCCGTTCTTCGGCATCCACTATGCATTCCTCGGATCAGTGGATGAACTGGGATTCTATGACCGGCCGTTGTCCGGAACGGAGATCTTTTCCATCTGGAGTGCCGGAGACCGCGGCAAGTGCCGGGGGGATCTGGGATTGAATCTCGACGTACCGGAAGAAGTGGTGGAGGGCTCGGGCTTCGCGTACGCGGTGAATGTGGTCAATCAGGGGACCAACCGGCTGGACGGCGTGGTGGTAACCAACCGGGTCCCGGCCGGATTTGAGGTCCGGGAAACGCAGCCTGAGGTGGGGGCGGCGCAGGTAACCGCTGCAGACGCTGGAACCGAAGTG
>JAFLEG010000711.1 GCA_017302195.1 Verrucomicrobiota bacterium | reverse complement strand
GCGGCGTAATCCTCCGCGATCCGGAGACCGTCCCGCAGGACCGCGATGGATGCTTCGGCCCTGGCCAGTTCCAGATAGCCGGTGGCGGCGGCCAGCACCTCGTCCTGACGCGAGATCTCGACCGCTTCCCCGGCCGCCCGCGCCAGTTGTCGCGCGGCGAGCGACTGATAGATGGCATCCCCAAGGTCCACCTGGAGCGTCAGCGCGGCACCCACGGTATAGGCCTGCTTGTTGGCCTCGAAAATGGCGCCCCCGACATCCTGGATGTTCCCGTCGTGCCGCCGGTAGCCCACCCCGGGCGCCAGCCAGGGGAAGAACCGCAGGGTGGCCTGATCCTGCTGCGCCCGGGCCTCCCGGAGACGCTCCCGGGCGATCTGGACGTCCAGGTTCTGGGCACCCGCCAGACGCAGCACGGTGGGCAGATCAATGAGCTGGGGGGCGCCATTCGTGTCGGCAGCCAGAAAGGGAGCCAACCCGATCCCTGCGGACATCAGGGCCGCGGCCACCCACCGGGAGATCCAGGAGCCTGGAACGTGGGCCTTCATTGCCGGGTCTCCGTGATCTGAACCGCCTGACCGTCCACCAGGGCCTGCTTGCCCGGAAGGATCAGGGTCTCATTGCCGGACAATCCGCCCAGGACCTCCACCAGCACCCCGTCGTTGAATCCCGTCTTGAGGGCGCGCTTTCGGGCCAGTCCTCCCTCGAAGACGAAGGCAAACGCGTTGGCCTTCTCCATCACCAGCGCGCTGATCGGAATCCGCAGCGCATCGGGGTGTTCCTCCACCCCCAGCCGGACCTGGGCGTACATGCCGGGCCGCAGCTCCAGGGCGGGGTTGGGCAGATCCGCCTCCACCAGCATGGTCCGCGTCGCCTCATCCAGCGCGTAGCTGATCCGGCTGACCCGGGCTTCGAACCACCGTCCCGGCAGTCCCTCGACGGCCACCCGGACCGGCTGTCCCACCCGGACCAGGGAGGCCTCCTGCTCCGGCATCCGGACCTGCGCCCGCACGGTGGAGAAATCCATGAGGGTGAGCACCGCGCCACCGCCGGCAGTCCTTGACGTGTTCGCCGAAGTGGCGGCGGGGATGAACGCCCCGGGATCCACGAGGCGCTCCGTCACCACTCCGGAAAACGGCGCCTTGAGGCGGCTGAACTCGAGCAGGGACTCGGTGCGCTCCAGGTCGGCCCGGGCCACCTCCAGGCGTCCGGTCGCGGCATCCACGGCCTGGGGGGTGACCAGGTCCGGCGCCTGTTGACGCGCCGCGGTCATCCGGGACGCCTCGGTGGTGGCCACCGTCACCTCGGCGCGGTAGCGGGTGCGATCCGCCAGCAATTCGGGGACCTCCAGTTCCCCGAGCGCCTGGCCGGCCTCGACCCGGTCCCCGATGTCCACGGCGAGGGACTTCAGATATCCGGGCACCTTGGCGTACAGGGTGGCCTGCTGATGGGCCCGGAGGGACCCGGGCAGGGTCACCAGCCGGAGGATCGGCCCTCGGGAGGGACGGGCGCCGGCAAACTCGGCGCCGCGCGCCGCGCCCGGAGCGGCGATGGCGAGGAACAGGCACAGGGACGTGGTGCCGGCGGACCGCAGCGCTCGGAGGTTGCTGAGCGGATTCTGAAGCCGCCGGAGGGCATCAAGCCCCGGTGTGGACTGCTGCGAGGGAGGGTTCATGGTGATGGCTCTCAGGGTCCTCGGGGTCCAGCGAGGCGGATCGGACCTGACGGGGAGCAAGCAGGGCGAAGAATGCCGGAAGCACGAACAGCGTGGCGATCGTGGCGAAGACCAGCCCGCCGACGACCGCGCGCCCCAGGGGAGCCGTCTGATCACCGCCCTCCCCGAGACCCAGCGCCAGCGGGATCATGCCGGCGGTCATGGCGAGACTGGTCATGAGGATCGCCCGCAGCCGTTCCTGGGCGCCCTGGACCGCGGCACGGCTGCGGTCGGCGCCGGCGATGCGGGCGCGTTCGGCAAAGGTCACCAGCAGGATGGCGTTCGCCACCGCCACGCCGACCGCCATGATCGCGCCGATGGCAGACTGCAGGTTCAGGGTCGTGCCGGTGAGCCACAGCGCCAGCACCACGCCGGCGAGCACCGCCGGAACGGTGGACACCACCGCCAGCGCGAGGCGCAATGACTGGAAGTTTGCGGACAGCAGGAGAAAGATGGTGACGATCGCCAGGACGATTCCGGAGCGAAACCCGTCCAGCAGCTCCTGCAGCGGCACCACCTGGCCGCGAAGGTCCACCCGGGTCCGCGGCGGGGGCGGTCCCAGTTCGGCGAGCGCGGCGGTGACTGCCTCCGCGGCCCTCCCCAGGCTGCTGCCGTGCAGGTTGGCGGTGACGCTGACCACCCGCGCCATGTTGTAGCGCTCGTACTGCCCCACCGCGGTGCCGGGGGTGATGCTCGCGACGTTGCGCAGCAGCGTGGAGCGTCCATCTCCGGATCCGACCGGCACGTTCTTCAGGTCCTCCAGCGAGGTGGTCTGGGTTTGCGGAATCTGCACCTGCACCGAGAAGGCGATGCCGGAGCCCGGATCCGCCCAGTACACGGGCACCGTGAACCGGCTGGAGGTCGTCGCCGCCACCAGGGAGCGGGTCACGTCGCTCATCTGCACCCCGAGCAGTCCGGCCCGCTCGCGGTTGACCTGGACATCCACGGTGGGGAAGTCGAGGGATTGCGCGATCTGCACGTCCCGCAGCGACGGGATCTCCCGCAGCCGCGCGGCGATCTTCCCGGCGAACTCCCGGCTGGCCGCCAGGTTCGGACCGCTCACCGCCACCTCGATTGGAGTTGGGGATCCAAAACTCATCACCCGGCTGACGATGTCGCTCGGCTCGAACGAGACCCGCAGCTCGGGCATCCGTTCGGCGAAGGCCCGGCGCAGCCGTTCCCG
>JAFLEG010000710.1 GCA_017302195.1 Verrucomicrobiota bacterium | reverse complement strand
GGCGCCAGCGAGTGGGCGCCGGCGCCGGGACGGGCCACCGCCGCCACCGGCCAGTTCGAGATCGCCGACGAGCGGTCGCCCGCCGAATTTGCCGCCCTGATCCGGCGCCTCGGCTACGAACCGGTGTGGAAGGACTGGGACGCCGCACTCACCGCCTGATCCACCCCATCCTCCCTGGGAAATGCCCTACGAATTCAAAGCCACACGCCGGGTGGAGTTCAGCTACACCGACCTCGCCGGCATCGTCCACTTCTCCAGGTTTTTCCAATACATGGAGACGGTGGAGCATGGCTTCTTCAGGTCCCTGGGATTCTCCGTGGTGATGCCCCACGACACGCCCCCGCGCGGCTTTCCCCGGGTGCATGCCTCCTGCGACTACCAGCGTCCGCTGCGTTTCGAGGATCTGGTCGAAATGCACCTGTTGGTGGCGGCCCGGACCGCCCGCTCGCTGAGCTACCGCATCCGATTCACCCGCATCGAGCCAGGCCCCGCCGAGGAAGTCGCCGTGGGTTCCCTGGTCGTGGTGTGCGTGGAGAAGCCCACCCACGGCCCCATGCGCGCCGTGGAACTCCCCCCGGCCCTGGCCGCCCAGGTCGAGGTCGCCCCCGCGGCCCTGCTGGCCGCCACCACGGAGCGCAGCGGGTAGGACCTCGTGATTCCCGTTGACGCTGGAGCGCGCCAGCACGTCCGCCGGCGATCGCCATTCCGCCCGGCAGCACGGGAGCAGGATCCCCGCATTGACCGGACCGGTTGCACGGCCGACTCCAGGCTGTCGTCGAGGAGCGTATTCCGAATCCCGCGCCTCGCCGCGGCAGGAATGGATATTGATGTTTACATGAGGGGTCGATTGGGCAGGTTCGGGCGCGAATGAACCCAAGGCCATCCCCACGATCCAAAATCGGTTGGGTGAACCCTTGGATATGGCTGCTCTGGATGGGGGCCTTCCTGTGGCCGGGCTCGGTTCTCGCGCAACCGGACAACGACACCTTTGCCCAGCGTGAGGTGCTCCAGGGTAACCGTCTGACAGCCCGGGGAACGACCGCCGATTCCACCCGGGACCGATTCGAGGCTAAGTTGACGGGGGCCCAGGTGGGTCAGGGCGTCGTGTGGTGGGAGTGGATGGCACCGGTGAGTGGATCGGTCACGGTGACGCTGGATGGAATCCTTTCGCCATTCCGCGGCCGGTTCCTGTTTTTCGAGGGCGCCGATGTGGATTCGCTTCGACACGTCGCCGAGCGTGCCGGATCCGGAACCGTGGTGGTGCCGGTGACGGCCGGGGCGCGATACATCTGGGCTGTGGTTGGGGGTACGGGTTACAGCGAGAATTTTCAGATCCGACTGGCGCTCCCGATGGCGCCACCCAATGACACTTGGGCCACGGCGACCGTTTTGGACGGCGATTGGATGGTGCCCCGGGGGACCCTGCTCGATGCGACGCCCGATGGCGATGGACAAGCCGCGCGCGTCTGGT
This sequence comes from Verrucomicrobiota bacterium, assembly GCA_017302195.1. Lineage (GTDB taxonomy): Bacteria > Verrucomicrobiota > Verrucomicrobiia > Limisphaerales > UBA9464 > UBA9464. The sequence goes on along the minus strand of JAFLEG010000710.1, from coordinate 1,423 downwards.
GGCGTTGGACGGCTCCCCGGGCGGGCATAGGGGTCCTTCAATCCGCCCAGTGGACCAACGGACTGATGCTCAAAGTATGGCGAGAGGATCAGGACCCAGCCATCCAACCCGCCATCTCTCAGAGCCGGGACCTGTGGACTGACCTCCGCTCGGACGCAGGCCCGGTCCCAAGCCAGATCTGGATGGTAGAGGCCGGACAGACCTATCGAATCGCCGCGGAAGCCGGTCCGGCTATGGGGAACGAGGATTTCGAATTCCGCCTGCAGCTTACCAGCGTTTCCGTCGAGGCAGACCGCGATGCAGTTCCCCTGGGGGAATCCATCGCATTAAGGATCCGGGTCCCGCCGGAGATGGGGATCGCGTCGGGCCCGGGCATCCTTTCGGTGAGTGATGGCACCCTCCTGAGCCCTCGCGACGCGACGGCCCCGTTTGTCTGGGAACCTTCCCACGGAGGCCAGTTCCGGGCGACCGCAGCCGTGGACGACCTTCAGGGAAGGCGTTGGGTGGCGACCAATGCATTGGAGGTCCGGGTCTTTAGCCCGTTGGCGGTGGCGAATGATCGATTTGAAGACCGAATTTTCCTACCGGCACAAACCAATCTCTTGGTCCATCCCGGTTGGGCCACCGTGGATCCCGGGGAACCGCTGCCGAGCGGTGCTTCCCTTTGGTACGAGTGGCAGGCCGCGGAGGATGGGCGGATGATCCTGAATGTTTCGAGAAACAGCGGGAATGACGGACCTCATGTCACGGCCTTTTCAGGGTCCACCCTCGGAGCGCTGGAGGTCCTTCCTCTCCAATCAGACTCCGATCAATGGCTGCGGGAATGGTCTCTTCCCGTTAAGGCCGGCCAGCGGGGAATACTTCGGATTAGTTCCGGTGGTGGAATTCGCGACGTGTCATATGCCGTGGCGTTCACGGTCGGGGCCAATCCCAGGAACGACAGGTTTCAGAATCGGGCCGTGCTATCGTCGGCTTCCTTTCGCGTTGAAGGGAGCAACCGCGGCGCAACCCGGGAACTGGGCGAACCGGCTGCGCTGCGTCAGTCCGTTTGGTACGACTGGGTGGCTCCTGGGGAAGGAACCCTTTCCTTCGTCTATCCCCCGCTTTTCGGGCACCAGGTGAGGTTCTATTCGGGGACACAATGGCCGCCCGAGATCCATGTTCCCAACCAGGTGCGCTCCGCGGCCGGAGGCCAGTTTCTGGTGGCGGAAGGGGCCCACTACCTCATCTGCGTTAGCGGGTCCCTGTTTGCTGTCACCTTCCTCGACCTCCTTGGGGGACCCTTTGTTCTCGAAGGGACCTTTGCCCCCTCCCCTCCCAATGACGGGTTCTTTTCGCCCCTGGCATTGAGTGGCGACGATCTGCACTTCAAGGGGAGTCTTGCCGGAGCCCAGCCCACCACGTCTCGGACCTTCGTGCGTCC
>JAFLEG010000709.1 GCA_017302195.1 Verrucomicrobiota bacterium | reverse complement strand
GCTCCAAATCTATCGTAATGCTGAAGTATGTAACGGCACGCATCAGCCAATTCTCGGGCGATAGGCGCGACCTCGCGCCGCTTCCCGGAACGATGCTCCAAAAGACTTGCGAAACAGTTGATCGCGTCAGGATCACCGCACGAATGCTCACTCTGAATGTAGCGAACAAATGCAGGCACATAGTAGCGGAATGCCACCGGCCCCATAAAAAGAAGATCCTCTTCGTAATACAGGGCGTTCTGGCGGAAAAGTAACTCAGCCTGCTCCACCGTCTTGCCGAGAAAATGCTCGCACGCACATCGCTCATCCAGAGAGTCGTGAACATTGATTTGCTTTGCACCTGGTGGATCCATACGCGTAGTGCCGCCTAACAGTCTGATTGAGTGACAGATCATCTGTCGTTCTCCCCATAGTACCGCAGAGGTTGATCGTTTGTAAATACAGGGTTGGCAGGCGGTTGCAGATTTAAACAGTCGTGTGATTGGCTCATCGCACGACAGGCCCCGGCAGAGGGTGCCCGATATCCGGTCACCGCGGGACGATTCTCCCCCCGGGGGGGGAGGGGGGCGATATGGACAATGTTGGGCAGCGGGATTGCGGGCGTCACCGCCTCCCATAGCTCCCCCCTCCAGGTACCCGAATCCGTTTTACAGATCTCACCCGATTGCCTCCCCTTTTGTCCCATGGCCTCCCTCCGTCCGTGCCTCAACGCGAGCACCCTGCGCGGCACCCCGGTGCTCGACCAGATCCGGGCGGCGGCCCGGGCCGGATTCCGGGCGCTCGAGCTCTGGTACGACGACACCGATGCCCACCGGCGACGCGGCGGCTCCCTGGAAGAGATTCGGCACGCGCTCGAGGATGCCGGACTGGAGGTCCCCACGCTGATCTATCTGGGCGGCTGGTTTGAGGCCCAGGAGACGGCCTGGCCGGCGGTGCGCGATGCCTGCGCCCGACGACTGGAGGAGGCGGCGGCCTTGGGGGCCGCGCACGTGATCGCCGGACCTCCCGTCGGACACGCCGACGTTCGGACCGGCGCGCTGCGTTATCGGGAACTGCTCGAACTCGGCGACCGCATCGGGGTCGCACCCGCCTTCGAGTTCCTCGGGTTTATGGAGCAGTTCCGCACCGTGACCTCGGCGCTCGAGGTGATCGCCCTGGCCGGCCATCCGCGGGCCGCGACGGTGGTGGATCCCTTCCACCTGGTCCGGGGCGGCGGCTCGATGGACGACGTGGCCCGCCTCACCGCCCGGCAGATCGCCATCGCTCATTTCAACGACCTGCCGGCCGGCCACCCCGTCGCGACTCTCCAGGACGCCGACCGGGTCTGGCCGGGTGATGGCTGTCTCGATCTTCGCCGCTACCGGGAACGGCTCCGCGAGGTCGGATACGAGGGCTGGCTGTCCCTCGAACTGTTTCGGGAGGACCTGTGGCGCCGGGATCCCTTCGAGGTGGCCCGGATTGCCCGCGAGCGTCTGGAACCCTGGCTGGACTGATTCCACAGCGATTCGGACCTTTCATCCCGCGGCCCGAAGCCGTCATCCTCCCCTCCGTGACTCCCCCGCCCCCGCTGGTTCAACTGGCCCTGGATTTTCCCACGGTGGAGGAGGCCTTGGCCGCCGCCGAAATCGGCGTCGCCGCCGGGGTGGACATCCTGGAGGCCGGCACGCCCCTGATCGTCGCCCGGGGTGCCGGAGCCATTGGCCGGCTGGCCCGGGCGTTTCCCTCGATGCCCGTCCTGGCGGACTACAAGACGATGGATTCGGGATTCAAGAACGTGCAGATCACCCGGCGGGAGGGCGGCCACTACATGACCGTGTGCGCCAATGCCGCCGACGAGACGGTGCGGTCGGCCATCGAGGAAGGACGGTCCACCGGCATCCGGGTGGTGACCGACACCATCGGCGTGAAGGATCCGGTCGCGCGGTCGCGTCAATGCGTCGAATGGGGCGTGGACATGATCTATCTCCACTTCGCCGCCGACCAGCGGCGGGCGCATCCCACCGGTAACGCCGTCGCCTGGGTGGCGCCGGTCTGCGAGGTCGCCGGGCGGGTGCCGGTGGGCATGGGATGCTTCGGCGTCGAGGATGCGGTCCGAGGGGTCCGGGCGGGCGCCTCGCTGGTAGCCATCGGTCATCCCCTCTTCAGCGAACCCGACTTCCCCGGCGCCCTGCGGCACTTCGTGGAGGCCGTCAAATCCGCCCGATGAGCGCCACCCAGCCAGCCGTGGTGAACTTCGGCGCCGCCCCGGGCAGCGTCGAGATCCGCGAGCGCCCCGTGCCGGAGATTGGCCCCGAGGACGTGCTGCTCGCCGTGGAGGCTGTGGGCGTGTGTGGCAGCGACCTCCACATGTGGACCGGACAGCAGTCCTGGACGGTCAACTACCCGTGCGTGCTGGGGCACGAGTTTGCCGGCCGGATCGCGCGCCGCGGCGCCGCGGTGCCGTCCCGATGGCGCGAGGGCGACCGGGTGGTCAGCGAGACCCATGCGGTGGTGGATCCCGAGAGCCCGTTGACGCGCGCCGGCCTCTACAATCTCGATCCGGGCCGGCGCGGCTTCGGAGCGGCGGTGGACGGCGCCATGACCCGCTACGTCCGGGTGCCCGCGCGGATCCTTCACGCCGTCCCCGACCGCCTGGCCATCGAGCACGCCGCCCTATGCGAACCGTGCTGCGTCGCCTTCAACGCCACCGCCGTCAACTCCCGCATCGTTCCCGGCGACCGCATCCTGGTGCTCGGCCCCGGACCGATCGGCGTGCTGTGCGCCGCCATCGCGCGCCTCGGCGGCGCCGAGGTGGCCCTGGCGGGACTGGAACGCGACCGGATCCGGCTGCAGCAGGCGGCGGCCTACGGCTGCGAGATCCTGGCGGGCGATCCCCTGCCGTGGAGCCGGGGCGACGACGGATTGGGAGCGGAC
>JAFLEG010000071.1 GCA_017302195.1 Verrucomicrobiota bacterium | reverse complement strand
TGGAAAGGATCTGACCGGAAATCCGGACGTCCCCGGAGACATTCAGGGTGAGCGCCCCGTCCAGTTCCAGCACGCCACCGTCCAGGATGGTGAACGTCTCGTAGGGCAGGGAAACCGGGCGGTCCGGATCTCCCAGGTGCACCGTCTGGCCGGCGCCGATGGTCAGGGATTCCGCCTGTGCCAGGGAGGCTGCGCCCAGCAGACAGGCGATCCACGCAGCCGCCGGTGAGGGGGAGAACAAGGTGCGCTTCATGGGGAGCGGGGCTGCGGACGCCGTCAGGGACAGTGGATCCCAAGGGCCGGCGGCCTTCTTCTGCTGATGATGAGTGACGTTCCCCACGCGTCGGAGAGGTGTCAAGGGCACGGCTGTCCATCACCGGATCGCGGTGCCATCCACTCTGCGGGGACTGGACACGGCCCCCGGGACAGCCCCGAATGGATGGACCATGAAACGCTACGACGCCCCGTGGAGCCCGCTGCTCAGGTGGGTCTCCGGCCTGGTCACCCTGTTGTGCGTCGGCCTGGGCGTCGTCCTGCTGCTCAGCGGTCCTCCGATGGCGCGGAAGCTGTGGATGCTGCCTCCAGCCATCCTGGTCTGCTGCGCCCCGTTCACCATCCGCGGGTACGCCCTCGCCGGCGGCGTGCTGGAGATCGAACGGCTGTTCTGGACCACGCGGATTCCGCTCCGGGGCCTGACCTCGGCCGCGGTGGTTCCCAATGCCATGCGGGGCAGCGTGCGCACCCTGGGCAACGGCGGATTGTTCTCCTTTTCCGGATGGTACTGGAGCCGCGCGCTGGGGGTGCACCGCGCCTGGGTGACGGATCTGCGTCACACCGTGGTGCTGCGCCTGGATTCCCGAACCCTGGTGATTTCCCCGTCACCGGCGGAGGAATTCGTCCGGCAGATCCGTGCCGTTTCGCGCTAAGGCCTCCGCTCAGCGGCGGAAGGGCATGCCCTTCATGCCGCCCATGCCGGGCATCGTCGGCATGGCCGGCATCTTGCCGCCGAAGCGGCCCATCATCTTCTGGAACTTGCCGAGCTTCTTCATCATCTCGCGCATCTCGTCGAAGCGGCGCAGCACGTTGTTGACCTCGGCCACGTTCACCCCGCTGCCCTTGGCGATGCGCTGGCGCCGCTTGGCATTCAGGATCTGCGGGGCGTGGCGCTCGCCCGGGGTCATGGCGCACAGGATGCCCTCCATGCGGCGGAATTCCTTCTCGCCCTGGCTCAGGTTGGCGCCCTTGAGCATGTCCGCGCCGCCCGGCAGCAGTCCCACCAGGTTCTCCAGCGGCCCCATCTTCTTCATCTCCCGGAGCTGAGAGAGAAAGTCGTCGAGGGTGAACTGGCCCTTGCGCATCTTCTCCTCGAGCGCCATGGCCTTCTCCTGATCCACGGCCTCGGCGGCGCGCTCCACCAGCGACACGACGTCGCCCATGCCCAGGATGCGCTGGGCCATGCGCTCGGGATGGAAGGGTTCGAAATCCTCGGGCTTCTCACCGACGCCCATGAACTTGATGGGCTTGCCGACCACCGATTTGAACGACAGCGCCGCACCGCCGCGGGCGTCGCCGTCCAGCTTGGTGAGGATCGCGCCGGTGACGTTCAGCGCGCGGTCGAAGTGGGTGGCCACGTTGACCGCCTCCTGTCCGGTGGCGGCGTCCAGCACCAGCAGGGTCTCCTGCGGCTTGATGAGATCCCGGAGCCGGACCAGTTCCTGCACCAGCGGCTCGTCAATCTGGAGGCGTCCCGCGGTGTCGAACACCAGGGTGTTGCGCTGCAGGTGCTGCGCCTGGTCGAGGGCCTCGCGGGCGATGCGCAGCACGTCGGTCTCGCCGGGGCGGACGAACACCGGGATGTCGAGCTTCTGCCCGAGCACCGCCAACTGATCCATGGCGGCCGGCCGGTACACGTCGGCCGCGACCAGCAGCACGGTGCGTCCCTGTTTGGTGAGCCACCGGGCCAGCTTGGCCGAGCTGGTGGTCTTGCCGGAGCCGTGGAGGCCGCACATGAGGACGCAGGACGGATTGCCGGCGAGCTGCAGGCCGGCGTTCTCCGAGCCGAGCAGGGACACCAGCGCGTCGTGGATGATCTTGATCATCTGCTGCCCGGGCTGGACCGACTGGATCACCTGCTCGCCGAGCGCCTTGCCCTTGACCGACTCCACGAAGTCGCGGGCCACCTGGAAGTTCACGTCGGCATCGAGCAGCGCCATGCGCACATCACGCAGCGCGTCGCTGACATTGGACTCCGAGATCTTGCCCAGCCCGCGGAGGTTGCGGAACACGCCCTGCAGCCGGCTGCTCAACGAATCGAACATGGGAGCAGGCTACGGAACACCGCCGCCACCGCAAGCGCCGGGGAATCGGGCGGTGCTTGGAACCTGAACACAAAGGACCTCACACGAAGGGCACGGAGGACGCAAAGGGGCCCGGCTCAGAGGATATTGGCGGCGAGCTCGGCCAGTTCGCTGCGCTCCCCACGCGACAGCTCGATGTGGGCCGCGATGGCATGCTCGCGGAACCGGTTCACCACGTAGATGAATCCGTTGCTGGCCGCGTCCACGTAGGGGTTGTCAATCTGGTAGGGATCACCGGTCAGGACGATCTTCGTCCCGTGTCCGACCCGGGTGATGATGGTCTTCACCTCGAGCGGCGTGAGGTTCTGCGCCTCGTCAATGATCATGAACTGCCCGGCAATGCTGCGTCCGCGGATGTAGCTCAGCGCCTCCACCACGATGGTGCCGTTGCGCAGCAGGTCGGCGCTCCGGCGGCTGTCCTGTCCCATGTTCAGATCGCCCAGCATCTCCAGCGCGTCGTGGATCGGCTGCATCCATGGGGACAGCTTCTCCTCCAGTGTGCCCGGGAGGAACCCAATCTCGCGTCCCATGGAAATCGTCGGACGGGCCACGACCAGCCGCCGGAACTCGCGGTCGTTCACCGTGCGCTTCAGTCCGGCCGCCAGCGCCAGAAGCGTCTTTCCCGTGCCGGCCTTGCCCATCAGCGTGACCAGCCGGATGCGTTCGTCGAGCAGGGCGTCGAGGGCGAAGTGCTGCTCGCGGTTCCGCGGGCGGATGCCCCAGATGTTCTGCACGTCATGCAGCGGCACCAGGCGGCGTCCGGAGACATCCACCCGGGCCAGCATGGTCCGCTTGGGTTCCTCCTCGGCGGTGAGGGTGCAGTATTCGTTCGGACTGCGCACCGGGCCGCCGGTCAGCGCCAGCTCCCCCGCCGACCGGAACTCTGCCAGCTTTGAGGCCGGCTGGGGCATTTCGAACATGCCCGTGTACAGGTCCCGGAGGTTGACCCGGTCGGTCTCGTAATCCTCGGCGGGCAGCCCGTAGGCATCGGCCTTGAGGCGCAGGTTGATGTCCTTGGTGACCAGGATGGTGGGCGCCGTCGGATCGGCCGCGCGCACCTGGAGGGCCAGCGAGAGGATCCGGTTGTCCACCGACCCGTTCGCGACCGGGGCGGGCGCCACACCGTTCGCACCGTTCGCACCGTTCGCACCGGTTGAGCCATTCGAGCCGTTTGTCCCGTGCTGGGATGCCGCGGCCCCCGGGATCCGATCGGCGAAGATGATGCGGAGACGTCCGCCATGGTCCAGCGGCACGCCCTCCGCCAGGGAACCGCGGCTGCGCAGTTGATCGAGAAACCGGCTGACGGTCCGTGCATTCTGTCCCCGCTCGGTCGTCTCCCGCTTGAACTTGTCAATTTCCTCGATGACCTCGATGGGCACCAGGACGTGGTTGTCCTGGAAATTCTTGAGGGCGTCCGGATCGTGGATCAGGACGTTGGTGTCCAGAATGTAGTTCTTCACCCGGGTGGCGGAGGTCGCGGATCGGCCCGGTTTCCGGGGAGCTTTTCGGCTGGGGGAGGTGGTGGAAAGTTCGGGTGCCAGGACTTCGGCATCAGTCATGGGATCAGACACCCGATCAGAGTGGCCGGCGGTCCCGACCTGACAAGGGCGAATTCAGGCCGTCAGCGGGATTTTACACAACCCATTGATCCGCCAGATCCCGGTGCCACAACATAGGGGGTTTATTTACCTCGATCGGCGGAGTTCACGATCCACTCCGCGGCGGCGTCGAGATCGTCCACGACCACGGCATCCCCCAGGCGCGCCGCCTCCCGGCGCTCGGTTTCGGCGCCATAGCCGGTCCGCACCAGGATCGAGGCGGCACAGCCGGCGGCGCGCCCGGTCTCCACATCGATCCACTTGTCCCCGATCATGACGCTGCGGGTCAGATCCACACCGAACTCGTCACGGGCATCCTGAAGCGCCCTGGGGGACGGTTTCCGGTAGCGGCTGGGCTGATCCGGCGCTTCAGGAGCGACGTAGATCTTCTCAAAGCGGATTCCGTCGCACGCCATCAACTCCAGCATCCGGGCATGGACCGCCTCCAGGTCGGCCAGGGTGAAATACCCGCGCCCGATCCCGGACTGGTTGGTCACCACGAAGAGGCGGAAACCCGTCTCCTGAAGCCGCTTCAAAGCGCCGGTCACCCCGGGGAGCAGGACAAAGTCCTCCGGGCGCGACAGGTAATGGCGCTCGGCGTTGAGCGTGCCGTCCCGATCCAGGAACACGGCGGCGCCGGGCGGCACTCTCAAGCCGCCTCCTCAAAGGTCGCGAGCAGCTCCGCCGGGGAGGCGGTGGCGGTGCCGAGCTTCCCGACCACGACGCCCGCGGCGTGGTTGGAAAAGACCGCGGCCTCCATGGGGGTGGCGCCGGCGGCGATGGCCAGGGTGAAGCTCGCGATTACCGTGTCGCCGGCGCCCGACACGTCGAACACTTCCCGGGCGACCGTCGGCACGTGAAAGGGCTCGGCGCCGGGCTGACACAGCAGCAGTCCCAACTCCCCCAACGTGATCAGCAGCAACCGCGGATGCCACCGGGTCATCAGGAGGTCCACCACCTGCATCAACGCCGCGTCCTGGAGCGGGTTGGCATTCCGGGCGGCATCCGCAACCCCGGCGAGTTCAAAGGCCTCCTTGCGGTTCGGGGTGAGCACGGAGAGTCCGGTCAGATCCCGGTGATGCACCGGCTTGGGATCCATGCTCAGCCAGCAGTTGTTCCCATGGCACCGTTCCTTGACGGCCCGGAGCAGTTCCGTGGACACCACACCCTTGCCGTAATCGCCGATGCTCACGGCGCGGGCGCCCGCCATGGCCTCGTCGAGCCGTTCCAGAAGCTGCCCCGCCGTGGCGGAATCGATCTCGCCGCAGCTTTCCCGGTCCAGCCGGGTGATCTGCTGGCGCTGCGCCACGATCCGCGTCTTGGTGGTGGTGTGGTGGCCGGGCACCACCACCAGCCCGGAACAGTCCACGCGCTGCTCCTGCAGCAACGTCCGCATCTGGGCCCCGTTGGCGTCCGCACCGATCACCCCGAACAGGACCGCCTGGCCGCCCAGGGCGGTCAGGTTGCGCGCCACATTGGCCGCGCCGCCCGGCATGAAGCTCTCCCGCTCGAACTCGACGATCGGCACCGGCGCCTCGGGCGAGATGCGGCCGACACGGCCCCAGATAAACTGGTCCAGCATCAGGTCGCCGATCACCAGGACCCGGACCCGCGCGCAGGCCTCCAGGATCTCGGCAACACGTGGAACGGAAAGGTGGGGCATGGACGGAGGTGGGAAGATAGCGGGCGCACCGCGCCTGCGGCAAGTGCCCGCCGGTTCAATCCAGGAAGGCGGTGAGGGGACTGGTGGGCTGGGCGCCGTCCGTCGCCGGACCCAGACCCAGTTCATGCGCCGTCCGCCCGGCCTCCACCGCCTGGCGGAACGCCACGGCCATGCGGTTGGGATCCGATGCCACCGCAATGGCGGTGTTGACCAGCACGGCGTCCGCGCCCAGTTCCATGGCCTCCGCCGCGTGGCTCGGGGCGCCGATGCCGGCATCCACCACCACCGGCACCGTGGCCTGTTCGAGAATGATCCGGATCTGATCCCGCGTCTGGAGCCCGCGATGGGACCCGATCGGGGATCCCAGGGGCATGACGGTCGCGGTGCCCACCTCCTGCAGCCGCTTCGCCAGCACCGGATCGGCGTTGATGTAGGGCAGCACCACAAAGCCCTCCTTCACCAACTGCTCGGCGGCCAGGAGCGTTTCGATCGGGTCGGGCAGGAGGAACCGGGGATCGGGATGAATCTCCAGCTTCACCCATTTGGGCAGGCCGGCGGCGGCCGCGAGCCGCGCCAGGCGCACCGCCTCCGCGGCGTTCATGGCGCCGCTGGTATTGGGCAGCACCAGGTACCTCGCCGGATCCACGAACTCGAGGATGTTGGCAAAGGGATCCTTGCGTCCGGTGAGATCCGCCCGGCGCAGGGCCACCGTCACCATCTGGGTGCCGCTGGCAGCCAGCGCGTCGCGCATGCTCTCCGGGGACGGGAACTTGCCCGTGCCCAGAAACAGGCGGGAGGAGAACTCGCGTCCGGCAATGATGAGGGGTCCCAGCGACATCGGCGGCGGCAGAGTGCGGTGGGTGCGGAGGCTTGTCGAGGCACCGGCCGGTGGTGCAGCGGAGCTATCCGCCCAGGTAGGCGTCGCGCACCCGGGGGTCGGCCCGAAGTTCGGCCGCGGGGCCCGAGAACTGGATGCGCCCCGTCTCCAGCACGTAGCCGTGATGGGAGCATTCCAGCGCGAGATGGGCGTTCTGTTCCACCAGCAGGATGGTCAGGCGGCGCTGGCGGTTCAGCTCGACGATCTTGCCGAAGATCTGCTGCACCAGCAGCGGGGCGATGCCCAGGGACGGCTCGTCGAGCAGCAGACAGCGCGGCTGGCTCATCAGGGCGCGGCCGATGGCGAGCATCTGCTGCTCCCCGCCGCTCAGGGTGCCCGCGGCCTGCGCCTCGCGTTCGCGCAGCCGGGGAAACAGCTCGAAGACAAATTCCTCCTCGCGCCGGATCACGGCGCGGTCCCGCTGCAGGTAGGCGCCCATGTGCAGATTCTCCCGCACGGTGAGGTTGGCAAAGACCATCCGGCCCTCCGGACAGTGCGCCAGCCCGCGCCCGACCAGGCGGTGGGTGGGAATGCCGGTGATGTCCTGTCCCTCGTAGAAGATCTGGCCCGCCGCCGGCCGGACCATGCCAGAAATGGCCCGAAGGGTGGTCGTCTTGCCGGCGCCGTTGCCGCCGATCAGGGTGACGATGGTGCCGGCCTCGACCCGGAGCGAGACGGCATGCAGCGCGGTGATGGCGCCGTAGCTGACGGACAGTTCGCGGACTTCAAGCATGGCGTGGGGTGGCGGCCTCCGTGCCGAGGTAGGCGGCGATCACCGCCGGATTGGCGCGGATGGCCTCCGGGGTGCCCTCGGCGATCTTGCGTCCGTACTCCAGCACATGGATGCGCCGGCAGACGCCCATGACCACCTTCATGTCGTGCTCCACCAGCAGGATGGCGAGCTGGAATTTTTCCTGGATGAACTGGATCAGCCGCATGAGTTCCACCTTTTCGGCCGGATTCATGCCGGCGGCCGGCTCGTCGAGCAGCAGCAGCTTGGGGCGTGTCGCCAGGGCGCGGATAATCTCCAGTCGCCGCTGGTCGCCATAGGGCAGGCTGCGCGCCGGTTCGTCCTGCACCCGCTCCAACTGGAAGATGCCCAGCAGCTCCCGGGTCTGCTCCCGCAGGCGGGCCTCCTCCTCGAAGAACTTGGGACCCCGGGTCAGGGAATGCACCGCGTCGTGGGCCAGGTGCAGGTGGAAGGCGACCCGGACGTTGTCAAAGACCGTGAGGCTCGGGAACAGCCGGATGTTCTGGAAGGTGCGGGCGATGCCACGGCGGGTGATGGCGTATGGCTTGAGGCCGTCGATGGGTTGACCGTCAAACCGGATGTCTCCCGCGGTCGCCGCATAGACGCCGGTGATCAGATTGAAGACCGTCGTCTTTCCGGCGCCGTTGGGCCCGATGAGCCCGACCAGTTCCCCGGGTTCCACGGTGGCCGAAACCTCGCTGACGGCGGTAAGCCCGCCGAACCGGATGGTCACACGATCCAGTTGGAGCAGCGGCGGCATCAGGAGGCGGCGGTCCGGGGCTTCCTCAGGGACCAGGAGAAGAGTCCCTGAGGACGCGCCAGCATGAGTCCGATGAGCAGCAGCGCGTACAGGATCATCCGCCAATCCCCCAGCTTCCGCAGCGGCTCCTGCACCACGGTGAGGAGGATGGCGGCCACGATTACCCCCACGTGGCGTCCCATGCCGCCCAGGATCACCATGACCACGATCTCGATGCTCTTGTTGAAGTCGAATCCGGTGGGGCTGATGTAGCCCTTGAGGTGCGCATAGAGCCCGCCCGCGATGCCCGCGAAGAAGGAGCCCACCACGAAGGCGTTGATCTTGTAGCGGGTGGTGTTGAGGCCCATGGCCTCGGCGGCCACCTCGTCGTCCGCCACCGCGAGGAAGCCGCGTCCGAAGGTGGAGTTCAGCAACCCCCACACCACATAGACCGTCACGGCCGCGCCCGAGAGGGTCCAGAACAGGTTGGTGTAGGACGGAATGCCATACAGCCCGCTGGCGGCGCCGACCGCCTTCACGTTCTGGAGCACCACCTTGATGATCTCGCCGAATCCCAGGGTGACGATGGCCAGATAGTCGCCCTTGAGGCGCAGGGAGGGCGCGCCCACGGCGAGCCCGGCCACGGCGGCGAACAGCCCGCCCGCCAGCAGCGCCACCGGGAAGAGTCCCCACCGGAGTGCCACCGGCGGCCACCCCAGCCGTGAGGCCAGCGTGGTGGTGATCATGGCGGCGGTATAGGCGCCCACCGCCATGAAGCCCGCGTGGCCCAGCGAGAACTGTCCGGTGAAGCCATTGATCAGGTTCAGGCTCACTGCGAGGATGACGTTGATCGCCACCCCGAGGGCGACGTCGAGGAAGTAGGGATTGATGCGTCCGGACACCGCCGAAGCCGCCCCGGCTGTCGCCAGGGCGCCCAGGAGCCAGAGTTGGGAACGCGGCAGCACGGCGGCAGGCTATCGGAGGACGGCCCTGGGAAGGAAGAAGGATGAGGGGGAAGGGGCGAGAGGTGAGGGAGGGGGCACACTGCTCGTAGTCCCGCCTTCAGGCGATCTCCGCCCGTCTCTCCCTCCTGCTTCGCGATGGCCTCTCGACGGGGCACATCTCGAAGTCCATCCTGGCAGGGTTCAAATCCAGCACACCTGCGCCCCGTGACCGTTCAATTCACAGAACCGCTCTGGCTCCTGGCGCTGGTGCCGGCCGTGGCGTGGGTGCTGTGGCTGGCGCGCACCTCCCTGGCCGAGGGCGGTCCGGTCCGGCGGTGGCTGGCCCTGGGACTCCGGCTCTCAACGGTCGTGGCGGTGGTGCTGGCCCTGGCCGGGGTGCAGTGGCGGCACCGGGTGGACGGCATGAATGTGGTGTTCCTGCTGGATGTGTCGCAAAGCGTGCCGACCGGACAGCAGGCCGCGGCGCGGGAGCAGGTCCGGAGCTTCGTGCGCGAGAAGCCGGCGGGCGACCGGGCGGGGTTGGTGGTGTTCGGGACCGAGGCCGCGCTGGAGGCGCAGCCCTCGACCGCCCTCGAGGTGGCGCCGTCCGGTAGCGTGGTGGTTCCCGAGGGCCGGACGGATCTCGCCGCGGCGTTGCGGCTGGCGATGGCGGCCATGCCGGAGACCGGACAACGCCGCCTGGTGGTGTTCAGCGATGGCGGCGAGAACCTCGGGGACGCCCTCCAGGTGGCGGCGTCGGCCAAGGGGTTGGAGACGGTTGTGGATGTGGCGCCCATGGGCGGCGGCCGACCGCAGGACGTCTCGGTGGAGCGTCTGCAACTGCCCTCCCGCGTCCCGGAAGGCACGCCGTTTGAGGTCAAGGTGGTCGTCGAGGCCTCGCAGGCGGGGCCGGTCCGCGTGGATCTCTACCGGGATGACCAGGCGTTGGGGACCCAGACCATAACGCTGACGGCCGGCCGCAACCTGCTGACCTTTCCCCAGACGCTCGTGGAGCCGGGCTTCCACAGCTATGACCTCCGGGTGGATTCTCCGGAGGATGGCATCCCCCAGAACAACCGCGCGGCGGGATTCACCGTGGTTGCCGGGCGCCCGAGCCTCCTGGTCGTTTCGCAGGATCCCGCGGCGGATGCGCCCCTGGTGGAGGCCCTGCGGGACACCGGGACTGCGGTGCAGGTCGTCCGGCCGGCGCAGTTTCCGGATACCCTCGCCGCCCTGCAGAGCCATGAATGCGTGATCCTCAGCAACGTGTCCGCCACCGACCTCGGACGGGACCCGCAGCAGCGGTTGCAGTCGGCGGTCCGGGATTTCGGGGTCGGGTTGGTCTGCATCGGCGGCGACCAGGCCTTTGCGGCGGGCGGCTACCGGGGAACGCCGCTCGACGAGATCCTGCCCGTGGAATCGGACCTGAGCAGCCGGAAGGTGCTGCCCTCGGGAGCGCTGGTTCTGGTGATTGACCGCTCGGGGAGCATGGAGGGGGAAAAGCTCGACATGGCCAAGGAGGCCGCGATGGCCGCCGCGGACCTGCTGACCGGTCATGATTTCCTCGGAGTGGTGGCCTTTGACGGGGCGCCCTCGGAGGTGCTTCCCATGGGCAAGGCCGGCCGGGGCCGCGAGGCCGCATCCGCCATTGGCAGGATTGGGCTGGGGGGCGGCACCGTGATGGGGCCGGCCCTGGAACGGGCGCATCAGATGCTTCGCGGGGTTTCCGCCTCGTTGAAGCATGTGGTGGTGCTGACGGACGGGCAGTCGCAGCCGGCGGATTTCGAGGGCATGGCCCGGACCATGGCGGGGGAACGCATCACGATATCCACGGTCGCCCTGGGATCCGACTGCGACCTGGCGCTGCTGCAGCGGATGGCCATGGAGGGCCGGGGCCGCTTCTACCATGTGCCCCGTCCGGGAACGCTGCCCCAGATCTTCCTCCAGGAAACCGCGGTGATTCTCAAGACGGCCATCCACGAGGAACCCTTCCAGCCGCAGGTGGTCAGCGCCACCGAGCCGATCCGCGGGTTCGGCCGGGGCTTCCCAATGCTCCAGGGGCATGTGGTCACGATGCCCAGACCGCGCGCCGAACTGGCCCTTGCGACCGGGCAGGGCGATCCGCTGCTGGCGCACTGGCAGTATGGCCTGGGCCGGGT
>JAFLEG010000708.1 GCA_017302195.1 Verrucomicrobiota bacterium | reverse complement strand
ATTGAGCAGGGGGACCGTGCGCGGAAGTCGATAACCTTCGGCGCCAGCCGCCGTCAGCCTTGGATCGAGGGAGTTGTTTTTATCCCGCGCATCGTTGGGCCGAATCCCCTTCACGACAAGGTACTCGAACGTCGTCCGCGACTGCGTGGTGGTGGCGAGGGTGGTGAGTGCGGCGCCCGCGATGAGCGCGCAAAACAGGATTGGGAGATTTGCTTTCATGGCTGGTTGTTCCCAGCGATCCCAGCCCACCGCCTGGCCTCGGTCAATCCCTGAGAATGCCCCGCGCAACACCGCGCAACAGCCGGACCTTCGTAACGGTGCGGAACGGTGCCGCTTCGCCGACTGGAAACCCGCAAGTTTCCGAAGGATTCCGCACTGTCACGAAAGAGAGTTCGCCTTTGTAAACCGTGGGTCGTCGGTTCAATCCCGACAGCTGGCTCCAGCCTTCGCCCGCCGGGGGCGGGCTTCGGCTGGGTAAACCAGCAGAAAATGCTCGTGGCGAGCGCCCGGCAAAGCGCATCAGATTCGGACTAGGACCTACCGGTTGGCGTACGGGTAGAATGGTCCTGTGGATTGTCCCCGCTCGAAGCAAGGATCTGGCGAAAGTTCGCGATGCTGACTCGCGATAGGGTCCGATTCATCCAGTGGACGGCTAGCAAGAACCCGGCTCCAGCCCCGAAGGTCCCATTGGGGTGATCCCCCAGCCAGCGGTGTGTGATCAGAGCTCCGCCCACGGTGGAACCCGGAATCATCACGAATGCCAGCCAGCATCTCCAGTCGCAGAGCGTTCGCCTTCGTGCCTCGGCCGCCGCCTGTTGACGCCGTTCGGAGGAGAAATGCACGAATTCGGGCAAATCCTCGAGGGGCGGAAACTGGAAGGCCATTGGGAGTGCCGTTGGATTCCTTGCCCGGAAGATGCCGGGTACAGCCCGGTGGGAAACTCGACACCTTTGCACACGCAGAAGCCTACCGGTAGGCTCGGGGCAGATGGGCTTCATCCAGTTCCCCTGGACGACCGCATCCGGCACATCCGGACATGGCCCGCAGGACGCCGGTGGATCCCGTGGAGCGCTCGAAGGCGTAGGGCTTCCGCTCACGTGGACGCGGCGCCAGCTCGTTCAGGGTCATGGCGTCGTACACGCGTCCGTTGAGGATCGTGTAGCGCACGGAATCGGAATTCCGGATGTCCTCCAGCGGGTTGCGGTCCAGCACCAGGATGTCGGCCAGCTTGCCCACCTCGATGGAGCCCAGGTCGCGATCGAGCCCGAGGTAGCGCGCACCCAGCAGGGTTCCGCACTGGAGCGCCTGGATCGGCCGCAGGCCGCCCTGGGCCAGGGACCAAAGCTCCCATTGCGAGCCGAGTCCGGCCAGTTGCCCATGGGCTCCCAGGTGCACGGTGACCCCGACGTCCAGCAGGGACTTCCCGATGGAGGCGCTGCGCAGGACGTTGTAGTCCTCGTCGCTGGCCATGGCCCTGCGGCGCGCCCGCGGATCCACCCACCAGCGCGGGGTGAAGCGGAGGAGCTTCTCATGCCGCCAGACATCCATGTGCTGGTACCAGTAGTGCTCCCCGTCGAGTCCGCCGTAGCCCACGATCAGTGTCGGCGTGTAGCCGGTCCCGCTGCCTCCCCAGAACTGCTGCACATCGCGGTAGATGCGCTCCACCGGGAGCGAGTGCTCCACACCGGTGTGCCCGTCGGCCACCATGGTCAGGTTGTGCTGGAGCAGGGAACCGCCTTCAGGCACCACCATCATCCCGAGCCGCCGGGCGGCCTCGATCACCTGCTGGCGCTGCTCGCGCCGGGGCTGGTTGTAGGACTTCACGCTGAATGCCCCGACGGCCTTCATCCGCCTCAGGTGAAAGAGCGCATCCTCAAGGCTGTCAATCGTGGCCCGCGCGGTTCCCGCTGCGCCGTAAAGGATGGTGCCGGTGGAGAAGGTCCGGGGTTGCACCAGCACTCCGGCCCGCTGCATTTCCGAGGCGGCGAAGACGGCATCCGTGGCGTTGGAGGGGTCATGGATGGTGGTCACGCCGAACGCGAGATCCGCGTGCCGCGCCCAGTTCTGCTGGGGCGTGATCCCGCCCTGGCCCTGCGCGCCGTGGGCATGGACGTCAATGAACCCCGGCATCAGCGTCTTTCCCGCGCAGTCCAGCACCACCGCGCCCTCCGGCACGGCCACCGTTCCCTCGGCGCCCACGGCGACGATGCGGTTCCGCCGGATCACCATCACGCCCCGCTCCAGAACCTCCTCGCCCTTCATGGTCAGGATGCGCCCGCCGGTCAGCGCCACCGTGGCATCGGGCACATCCGCCGGATGCCGGAACCCGATCGCCCGTCCCGCCGGTTTGGGATCCTCCGGGGGCGCCGGCTTCTTATCCGCGGAGGCTTCGGCCGGTTTGGGCACCGAGGCCGCCTCCGCCTTGGCCAGCTTCTCCAACCGCCTGGTTTCGGTCCGCTGGGCCGCCGCCTTCAAGGCTTCCTCCACCGGTTGGGTGAACAGCTCGGGTCCCAGTGCCCAGTGGAGCGCCCGCGAGTTCCCGGACCACGACAGGCTTGAACCGGCCTCGCTGGTGAGCTTGTACACCGGCACGCCGGTGGACTTTGGACCCACCTCCAGCGTGCGCCCCGTCCTGAGGAACGGCGTCATGTACACATGGAAGCGCTCGGCCCAGGCAACCCACTGGCCGTCGGGAGACACCAGGATTTCGGTGGCATTGGCGCTGCCCAGATGGGTGCGCTCCTCGGTGCCATCGAGCGCGATGCTGATCAGTTTGGCGTTCTCGTTCTCCTTGTCCGGATCGCTGGTCACCAGGAACACCCGGTCGCTCTCGGCACCGAACTGCGGACTCACCCCCTTTTTGGTGATCCGCTTGCCCGGCCCCCCCGTCACCGGCACGGAATACACCCCGGGTT
>JAFLEG010000707.1 GCA_017302195.1 Verrucomicrobiota bacterium | reverse complement strand
GCGGCCGTGCACGGTTCGGGGAACGTTTCCTGATCGCCTACTACGGCACCGCCTCAGGCGGGCGACCGCTCAATCGCCCTCTGGGCACCGTGACGACGCGGGACCGCCACGCACTGGTTGAAGGCGACCTGCTCCGCATGCTCTCGGTGGAGGAATGCCGAGCCGCGATGGGATTCCCGGAAACCTACACCCTGCCAGCCGGGAAGAAGGCCGCCATGAAGATGCTTGGCAACGCCGTGGTGCCGGCGGTTGCGCGGGACGTGATCAGAGCCGCGGTGGAGGGCCTTCAATGATCCGGAACCACGAGGGGCTAGACCTGGAGAAGTACCCGCCGCCCGCGGGTCACGTCATCGCATCGGATGCGGACCTGAAGGCCAAGGGCACCCCGAAGCCGTCCTGGATGATCTTCCACGAAGGCCGCTGGCGCCGGTGCTCAGGCCCGCACATGCGCCGCGACCACTGGACCTACTCCCGCCCCAATGCCCGGAAACAGAGGAAGGCAAAGGCATGAAGCCGTTCCCATTCCTCCTCCTGATGCTATGAGTTCCACCCGCAAACGCTGGTACCGCGGGCAGGCAATCCCGGTCGCCGATGAGATCATGGACGCGCTCCGGGATGCAGGGGCGGTTGACGCCTCCCGGCTGCTGTGGGTCGGCTCCCTGCGCCGGAACAAAGCGGACGTTGGGGACGTGGAGATCCTGTTCGTCCCGGTCCGCGGGCTGGCCCCTGATCAAGGGGACCTGTTCGGTAGCATGATCGAGACGGACAAGGCCGCGGACGCCATCAACGCGCTGGTGAAGCGCGGTGTCCTGGCGAAGCGGCCGAAGGAGGACGGCACGTTCACCTGGGGCGCGCAGAACAAGCTCGCGGTGCATACCGCAACCGGCATGCCCGTGGACCTGTTTGCCGCCACGGTCGAGACCTGGCCCAACCTGCTTGTCTGCCGCACGGGGCCTGCGGCACTAAACGCCATCATAGCCCAGCGCGCCAAGGATCGCGGCTGGCGGTGGAATCCCTACGGCGCCGGGTTCTACGGGCCCGACGGCCAACTGAAGGTCCCGGTGCGCTGCGAAGCCGACGTGTTCCAGGCCGTTGACCTGCCGCCCACCGATCCCATCTACCGGGACCGCCTCGCGCAACAGATCCAGGAGGCCGGCCGTGTCTGACGCGCCGGCACCAAAGAGGAAACCGGTCCGCCGTGTGTTCGGGCGCCGGGAGTTCCTGCGCGACGGCGCCGTGTACCTCCTGGAGATGCGGGCGGACCACCTGCAGATCCGCCGCCGCTACCAGCGACGCGGCATTTCTATCCCTTTCGACCGCCTGCCGGTGAACCCGGACGGACAGATCAAGCTCCTCTGATGGCCTGGATCGAACTCCATCAAACGCTGCCGCGTCACCCGAAGCTGATTCGGTTGGCGACCAAGCTCCGAATCCCTCGTGCGCAAGCCGCCGGGCACCTGACGTTTCTCTGGCTCTGGACCCTGGACTATGCCCCCTCGGGGGACCTGTCCGCGTTCGGCCCCGCAGAGATTTCGGCTGCTGCGGACTACAGCGGGGACGCCGAGCTGTTCGTCGCCGCGCTCCGGGAAACGCGTTGGCTGGATGATGGGGACACGATCCATGACTGGGAGGAGTACGCTGGCAAGCTGATCGAGAAGCGGGCAGCGGACCGCGACCGGAAACGCATCGCCCGTCAGAGCGCCGTCCAAGGGACGTCCGATGGACATCCTCCGGACAGCGCAGGGACGGCGCGCGTACCGTACAGTACCGTACCTAACCAAGGGGAATCACACACACCGGGCACGCGTGAGCAGACGTCCGGCGTGGTGAACGCCACCCCCGCCGTGCCAGCCCCAACGCAGGAAGAGGCCATCGCATTCGGGGAGCGGTCCGGGGTCACCCGGGAATGCACAGAAAAATGGTTTCTGGATTGCGACGCCCGGGGATGGACGGACCGGGCCGGGCAGCCAATCAGCCGTTGGCAGTCGAGCCTCCTGAGCTACGGCAAGACCTGGCGGGCGCTGTCCGCACAAGGCCGGGGGCCTTCCGGGGGCACGGCACCCCAAGCCCGGCGCGCCGTTGGCCCGTCCCGTGAGCCGATGACAACCGAACAGGCCCTCAAAATTTGACCACCCATGAACCTCGAACCTCAATCCTACCTGATGCGCTGCGCCTGCGGCGCGACCTTCCGGCTCAACCTGATCCCTGAGCTCGCCAAGGAGTTCAAACCGACGCCCGACGGTGACGCCCTCCAGGGCACCTGCGCCCAGTGTGGGGATGTGGAAAGGGCAGATGCCGAAGTGAAGGCCGCCAACGCGCGGCACACCCAGCGCGAGGAGTTCAACCGCCGCGCATGGGAAACCGCTTGCCCGTTTGAGTACCGGACCCGGGAGGAGGGGGGCGCCACGGACAAGGCCCGCCTTGCGCTCGCCAAGCGCGTCACCAGCGCGGATGACGGATCGCCATTGGCCGTGAACTGGAAGGACCTGCTGGCGCAGGAAGAGAAGCCCAACCGGCCCGTGCTGCTGCTGATCGGCCCTTCCGGCTCCTGCAAGACGCGCATCGGTTGGCGCGTGACCCGCGCGGCATGGGATGCCGAGGTGACCGCACCGGAGAGCGACCGCCGCGGGGTCTGCGCCTTCACGTCTTGGGCGTTTCAGGCTCACGTCCAGGACGCCGCTGGCCGCTTCATATCGGGGCAGGCAATGGGAGCCTTGGTGCAGGCCCGGATCGTGTTCATTGACGACCTCGGGAAGGTGGAATGGACCGACACCGTTGCCGCCACGTTCTTCGAGCTGCTGGAGCAGCGGATTTCCCGACGCGCTCAAACCGTCATCACGACGGAGTTCCAGGGGGATCAACTGGAAAACTGGTTTTCTGGAGCCCGGTCCCGGGTCCTGGCCGGCGCCGCCGCCGGCTCACCGGG
>JAFLEG010000706.1 GCA_017302195.1 Verrucomicrobiota bacterium | reverse complement strand
GAAGACAGGCTTTGTTAAAGGGGGAGACATTGCCGATTCATTCACACGGGGCGGTCTTATTTGCGGACTTATCTGGTTTTACAAAACTGACCAGTGATCTGACGGCGGTGTTGGTGGTGCCGGTGACCGTGGCCGTGAAGGTCCGATTGGCCCCGGTCACCACGGTGGCGTTGGACGGTGCCACCGCCACGGCAACGACGCCTGCGGCGACCGGAACGCCGACGGTGTTTCCCGTCACAGCGCCCGGACCTGGTTGACGCACCGCGAAATTCAGGGTGCCCACCGCCGTGGCGGTGCCCACGGCGGTGAGCTGGGTGGACGACACATGCGTTGTGACCAGGTCCACTCCGTTGGCCGTCACACGGGAGTCGGGGGCGAAGTTGCTTCCGTTAAGGCTGACCCGGTAGGCCCCGATCACCAGGGAACCGCCCGTTGCCGGGGACACGCTCCAGAGCCACGGGTATTTCCGCGTGACCCGGAGGGAGGTGGAGGCAAACGAGGAGGGGTAGGCCGTGCTGCGCGCCGTGATGGTCAGGAGATTGTTGGTGGGCGCCACGGCCGGGGGCACATACATCCCGGATGCGCTGATTCTGCCCAGCGTGTCATTGCCACCGGGGAGGTCATTGACCAGCCAGACAATCGTGTTGGGCGTGATCGGGACGTAGGCGCCAAACTGCTGGCTGCTCCCCAGCTCGACCGAAGCGCTTCTCGGCCACAGATCCATCGGCCCCGAGACCTGGGCCCGGAGGCTTCCTGCGGAAAGCAGCCACGCGAGCATTCCGGTCACCAGCCACCCGGGCAGGCGTCGCTCCGCGCGCTCCCGGCTGGTGGACGACGCGGCCAGTGGTGGCCCGCGATGGATCGGATGCCCATCCCGGTCCCGGAGTAAATGGGATCCCTCCGATCCGGCCGCGGGGCGGGCAGGAGGCCGAAGGGGCAGGCGGCACGGGAGCGTCGTCATGGACGGGATGAATTGTCGCGGGCGGTCACGGCCTGGGACGCCGCATGGGGTTGGAATCGTTCTTACGCACTTACATCAGGTTCAGCAACCCTGTTTGCTGGAATTCTCCGATGACGGCCTGCCGTCGCCTGCTTTTTCCTTCCCCCGTGGCCCGTCGTCGGAAAAAGTCGGCACATGTACCGGTTCCTGGTTCTTTTTGTCATTGCGTGCCCGCTCCTCGCCACCCCTGGCGACGACATGGCGGGCGCGGCCAACGCATTTGTGGCTGCACTCACCCCCGAACAGAAGACGAAGGCCTCCTTTGCCTTTGACGCCGCGGAACGCGAGAACTGGCACTTCATTCCCAAGGACCGGAACGGGCTTCCCTTGAAGGAAATGACCCCGGCGCAGCGCCATCTGGCCTACGGACTCCTCAGCTCCGGCCTGAGTCCCCGCGGTTACGGCAAGGTGGCGACCATCATGAGCCTGGAGCAGATCCTTCAGGACATGGAGGGGCCCAACCGGCGCTTCCCGCGTGATCCCGAACTGTACTACGTCAGCGTGTTCGGCACGCCCGGTCCGAAGGGCTTTTGGGGCTGGCGCGTCGAGGGGCATCATCTGTCGGTCAACTTCACCCTCTCGGATGGCGTCCCGGTCGCCGGCACGCCCAGTTTTCTCGGCACCAATCCGGGCGAGGTGCGCACCGGCGCCCGGGCCGGCCTGAGGGTTCTGGGCGCGGAGGAGGATCTGGCCCGTTCGCTGGTGACCTCCCTCAACGAGTCCCAGCGCGCCAAGGCGGTGGTCAGCGGCAAGGCGCCGGACGACATCCTCACGGTGGCCCAGGCGGTCGCCGACATCGGCGCCGCGCAGGGGTTGAAGCAGGCCGACATGACGCCGGCGCAGCAGGACCTCCTGCGGCAGATCCTCGAGGAATATGTCGGGCGCCTGCGCGGGGACGTGGCGGCTGCCGATCTGGCCCAGATCCGGGCGAAGGGTTTCGACACCG
This sequence comes from Verrucomicrobiota bacterium, assembly GCA_017302195.1. Classification (GTDB taxonomy): domain Bacteria; phylum Verrucomicrobiota; class Verrucomicrobiia; order Limisphaerales; family UBA9464; genus UBA9464. The sequence goes on along the minus strand of JAFLEG010000706.1, from coordinate 980 downwards.
TGGTGTTCGCCTGGGCGGGCGGGCTGGAGCGCGGGCAGCCGCACTACTATCGCGTCCACGGCCCCACCTTCCTGCTGGAGTACGACAACACCCAGAACGACGCCAATCACGTTCATGCCGTATGGCGTGACTTCCAGGGGGACTTCGGCCGCGACCTCCTCGCCGAACACCTCAAGGCGAACCACGCCAAGTAACCGGGGAGCCCGTGAGCCTGCGGGAGGCGCGAGACGGCTAACGTCGCCTTGGAGCATGCCGAACGGCTACGTCTCTTCGGCGTGCGGCCCGGCCCGGCTCACCCCGAACTTCGCCCGGGACGTCTCCACCTTGACGTAGTGCAGCACCACCGGGGCGAAGATCATCCCGGGTATGCCCATCAGGCGTTCGCCCACCACCAGTCCGATGAGCGTCAGCCACATCGGATTCTTGATCCGGTCACCGATGATCTTGGAGTTCAGGAAGTATTCGAACTTGTGGATGGTCACCAGGAAGATCAGGGCCAGCAGCGCCACCCGCGGTGAGATGGTGAAGCCCACCGCGATGATGAGCGTGTTGCTCAGCAGGTTGCCGATGATCGGCAGCAGCCCGCAGAGGAAGGTCAGGATGATGACCACGGTGACATACGGGTAGTCGTTCCAGAGCAGGAACACCGCGGTGAGTGCGGTGTTGATGGCCGAGATCATGATCTGGGCCCCGATCACCGTGGAGAAGCTGTGGAAGAAGGTGCGAAACCGGAGTCCCAGCTCGCGGCTGACCAGGGAATACAGGCTGCCCTTCACCGCGTGCGGATCCCCCTCCATCTGGAAGCGCGAGTTGAGGAACAGGCTGACGGGCAGCACCAGGCCGATGATGAACGAGGCGATCTCAAACATCGCGCCCCGGAGATAGATGCCGACATTGGCAAACTTCTCCCGGACCTCCGCCAGCGCCAGGACCTTGAGGCTCGCCACATCGGTGAAGGGCAGCTCCATCCCCTGCTTCTC
>JAFLEG010000705.1 GCA_017302195.1 Verrucomicrobiota bacterium | reverse complement strand
AAATGCCCGGTTTTGGCGGACAGCCACCGGCAATACATCAGGGCGGCGTAATGGGTCATGCTGATGGCCGGAAACCCGTCCTTGCCCATGCCGAAGCTCATCTCGACATAGGGCGTGGTCGGCCGGCTGACCGCATCCGCCTCCTTCCCGACGTAGGGATTTCCCCCGTCGCCAGGGCGCGCGAACTCAGTCAGCAGCAGCAGCTCTCGATTCACCCGCTCGGTGCTGATGTTCGATCCCTTCTCCAGGCTCGGGAACTGAAAGACCTCGTACTCGTTCCAGGTCACCTCGGTCCTGCCCATCCAGAAGGGATCCAGCTTGACCCTGTGTCGGGGGCTCTCGTTGGCCTGGTGTCCGGGCGCCCCTTCGGCACTGCCCATTTCAAACTCCCCGCCCGGAATGGCAATCATCTCGAAGGTGATCTGGTCATGCACGGTTTCCCGGTAGTTTTGATGCGTCGCCGGCGCCGCCTGCTGGTTCTGGATGAGGCGGGCATGGATCGCGGCGATGACCGCCTTCCAGTCGCGATCGTTGGAGGCATCCGGCTCGCGCTCCTTGAGAACCATGCCGTCCGGCCAGACCGCCCCCTGGTCAATCCAATCCCGCAGAAGGTCCGCCTTGGCGGCCGCCAGAGGCCCGCCCTTCTTCTTCGGCGGCATCAGGTCGTCGTGATCCGCAGGAAGCACCACGGTGGTGTACACCTTGGACGCCATGGCATCGCCGGCCACCAGGAATCCCGACTTGAAGGCCTCCTCACGCACATCCAGGCGCAGATCTCCCTTGGCGTTCCCCTCCTTGTGACAGGACACGCAGGACACCTCGAGGATCGGTTTGGCCTGCTTGACGAAGTCCACCTTCTCCCGCTGCTGCAGCTTCAGGTCCTCGGGCCATGCCGCCCCCTCGGTGATCCATTGCTTGAGCAGGTCCTGCTGTGCCGGGGACAGTTTGTCCCCCTTGGGCGGCATGACCTCATCATGGTCGGCCGACAGGGTGGTCAGGGTGTACAGCGACGACTTCGCGGGATCACCGGGAACCAGGGAGGTGCCATCGTCGCCGCCCTTGATGGCCGCGGCCCGGGTGGTCAGGGACAGGTCCCCCTTGGGCTTCTCGTCGCCATGGCACTTGAGGCAGTACACCTCCAGGATCGGACGGATCTCCCGTTTGAAATCCACGGCGGCCGATGCAGACACGGCGGCGGTAACGCCGAGGGCGATTCTGAGGGACGACAGCGGAACATGGCGCAGCACGCCCCAGTTATCCGAAGCTCCGTCCGCAGTGTCAAACCTCCCGACCAGGAACCCCGTCACTGCTTGTAGGTCCGGCCGGTGAGATCGGAGTCCTCCCAGCCACGGCGGCTGTGGTACGCCCACCAGTCCACCTCGTCCTTCCGGCGCTTCTCGGAGGCCGCATGGTTGTCGGCAAAGATGAGATTCAGCCGGTCTCCGTGGGCCGACTTGTCCCAGTTCCAATACGGGATCTCCCACGCCAGCACCGCCCGGGCAGGGCTGACCACGTCGGAATCCCGCCGGCCGCTGACCGGACGCCGCTCCTCATAGCCGCCATCCTTCTTCAGGTAGATGTGGTTCCAGATGTAGGTGACGTGGTCATTGTCACGCAGGAGGTCCTTGAGCATGCCGATGGAGGGATCCTTGGCGCGGATGCCGCTGGGGCAGGTGAAGATCCCCGGGGCCGGCTGGCGGGCGAGCCGGCCCGTGTAGTTGGTCGGCTTGTTGCCATTCTTCGCCAGGAAGGGCTCCAGGGACTCCGGAAGCCAGACATTGTCCGGACGCAGCGCATGATCCGTCCCCCAAGCCCTGCCCCAGTTGCGGACCAGCGGAAACCGGGCCCCGTAATCCGAGGCGTACAACGCCACCGCAATGCCAATCTGCTTCTGGCTGTTCAGACAGTAGGTCTGCTGGGCCCGGGACTTCGCCTTCGCCAGGGACGGCAGCAGCAGGCCGGCCAGAATCGCGATGATGGCGATGACCACCAGAAGCTCGATCAGGGTGAATCCGCCAGGCGGACGCAGACGGAAGCACCTTCGCCGGGGAATCATGCCACCGTTCAATCACCCCGGCCGGGCGAGTCAAGCGGGATTGCAGAAGCGCTCGAAGGCACCCCCAAGCAACTGGGCCGCATCGCGGCGCAGCTCGGCGTCCGAAACCTCCCAGCCGGCATCCGCCAGGGCGGCATACTTCCGGACCAGACAGCCGGCGAGGATCTCCCGGAAATGCCCCCACTTGTAGAGCAACTGGTCCACGACCCGGGCATCGCTGTGCTGCGGGGTGAAGCTGGTGCCCAGCAGCTCCAGCCGCATCGTGGTGATTTCGGTGATGAGCTGCGGGGTGTTGGTGAACCACCAGCAGCCGAACGGGTGCAGGTTCCGGAATTTCCGGGCCAGCACCACCAGCTCCTGCTGGTTTTCACGGCTCAGGCACGTGGCCAGGAAGCGGTTCTCCGGATGGGCCGCACACAGGGCTCCCAACGCCGAAAGATCGCTGCGCCCCACACCGTCGCCGGCGAGGCGGAGAGCCGGATTCACCCCCCGGCGTACTCCTATCATCAGGGCCAGAGGTTGCCCAAACTCGCGTCCGTGCGGCAGCACCGCCTCCTCCAGCAGCCAGGCAGCGTCCGAATCGGATGGCCAGGCAAAGTCGGGCGGCAGGGAAACCATGCAGTACCGGGTCTGCATTCGGCGCGTCCAGTGGGCCAGAAATCTCCGGACACCATCCACGGTTGCCACCGTCCGCTCCGGAGTGACTGCAAACCCGTCGGCGGCGATCTGACGGCAGGCGTTGGGCCAGTCGAGCAGCAGAGGATCGATGCGCAAGGCGGCAAAAAACCGGCGGTCCCGGACAAAATCGGACTGCCACACCGCCCGCTCCTCCGGATCAAAGGGGGAGTTGGTCATGCCCACCGCGGACACCCG
>JAFLEG010000704.1 GCA_017302195.1 Verrucomicrobiota bacterium | reverse complement strand
GTGCCTCCGGATCGGACGGCGAAAAGTCCTGATCCCCGTCGAGGACGGCGACGCCTGGCTGCGCGAGCGCTTCCTGGTCTCTCGCCGCCGCGGCGCCGCCGGAGGTGCCCGATGAAGTCGCACCCAAAGGCTCGCGTCCGCCGCTGGCGTTGCATCTCGGCCAGCGGACAGCGCCGGATTGAGCGCTACATCCGCGCCGCGGCAATTCTCCCCTGGTGGCCTGATCGGAAGCGGGGTGTGCGTTGAACCGGGGGCGGACCACACCCCAGGACGGTCTCCTCCCGGCGGACGAAGAATCCGAGCGGATGCTGATCGGTACACTCCTGACCGAAGGCCTGGAGGGAGTTGACGGAGCCGGAGGTGTTTGGGAACGCGTCCGGTGCATCGAGGATCGCCCTGCGGAGGACTTGTTCACCCTGATTGCCCTGCATCCGCTTTGGGACTGGATGCGGGCGAGGGCGCGGGCAGGCCGGGATTTCAGCCGCGCCAGCCTTAGTGCAGACCACAGCGGCCGGACAGCCCGGGATGCCGCGGGCGGCGCGCAAGCCGTGTCCGAACTAACCGGCCTTCCGGTGGAGCAGCTTGGCGTCTTCGCCCAGAGCCTCGCGCAATTCGCCGATGCCCGGTCCACGTTGAATGCCTTGGATGACGCCAAGGCCATGATCGTGGAGGCGCCGGAGCGGGTTGGAACTGTCGCCGGGACAGCCGTCCGGATGCTCGAATCCGTCGCGAAGCCCCGGGAAGTGTTCCCGCCTCCGGTGAAACTCGGGGAGTGGTTGGCAAAGCCCAGGCCACCGCGCCCGACGGTGATCCACGGGATGCTGCGGCAGGGTGACAAGCTTACCTTGGGCGGGTCCTCAAAGTCCAAAAAGACGTGGTTCCTTGCCGACCTCGCACTCTGCGTGAGCGCCGGCGCCACGTGGATGGGGCTGGAAACCGTGAAATGCCCAGTCCTCTACCTCAACCTGGAGCTTCACGAGCACGATTTCGCCTGGCGGTTGGAACAAATCTGCCGCGCCGCATCCATTGACCCCAGGACCGCGGACTTCACGCCGTGGAATCTTCGGGGCAACGGTGCCACGGTCGAACGTATCGAGGAGGCCATTGGGCAGCTTCGCCGGCCATTCGGGCTCGTTGTCTTGGACCCGCTCTACAAGATGCTGGGTGGACGCGTTGAGAACGCCGCCGAGGACGTGGCGGACCTGCTGGCCCACCTGGAGCGCATCACGGCTAGGCACAACTGCGCCCTGGCCATCGCTGCCCATTACTCGAAGGGCAACCAGTCGGAGAAGGAGAGCATTGACCGGATCAGCGGCTCCGGGGTGTTCGCCCGGGACGCTGACGCCATCCTGACCATGACCGCCCATGAGCAGCCGGACTGCTTCACGGTGGCCCCGACACTGCGTGCCTTTGCCCCGCTTCCATCGTTCGTCGCCCGATGGGATTTCCCGCGATTCAGGAGGGACGACGGAATGGATCCGGGCGCACTGAAGAAGGCCGTGGGCAGGAAGCCCAAGGTGGCGGATGAGGAGTTGTTGGCCCTCATCCCGGCCGAGGGGCTGACCTGGACCGCCTGGCGCAATGCTGCAGTGGATCGGCTGGGGATTTCCCTCACCACAACCAAGGACAGGATCTCCGCACTTCGGTTGTCCGGGAAGGTCCGACAAGCCGGCCCCAGCGAGCTCTATTTCAAGGCCGGCCAATGAGTATTTCCGACCCAACTTTCCCAGGTTTTCGGGGCGCCTTGGGGCGAGGGCGGAATCTAAAGGATTTCCGCCCTTTCCGACCCAGGCGCTTAGGCCGGAAAGGCCGGAAAGGCCGGAAACTGATTTCCGGCCCAACAATGAACCACCTGATCCCATGACCACAGACCTGAACATTGACGAACTCCGAACACTCCGGGACGCCCTGACTGCGCCCCTTGCCCTGCTGATACCGATGGCCAGTGACGGCTCAGGCTCGGACCAGCACGGCGGACGCATCCAGGATGCCCCCAGGAAGCTCCGGGCGGCCCTCGCCCAGGTGATCGCCGCGGGCAGGATCGCCGAGCGCTTGGCGGGTCCTTCCCGACCCACCCCCCAGAACAGGTGAACGACTGACTTCCTCGACCCCTCAGCGATAGAACCTTTGACCGATGTACAAGAAACGCCCCGCCCGCCGATGAGTGAGTTGCTGGACATCAAGGGCATCGCCTACGCGCTCCGCCGTTCACGCCGCTACGTGGACAGCATGAAGCGGATCGGGTTCCCGATGCCCGGAGGCCGCGCCACCCTGGCCGATGCCCTCGCTTTCCTCGCGGAGCACCCGCACCCGCTGGTGGAGGAGCGGGAATTGGTCGCCGTTCAAAACGGTTCAAACCTGTTCAAACCACGCCGCTCGCAAACCCTTTCGGTAGGAGCGTCAATTCAGGTGTCGCAATGATCGCCGCCGAAAAACTCCAAAACCGCGCCGTGGGCCATCCCGCTCCGTTCGGTCGTCCCACCACCGCGGAGCAGGTGTTCCTCAACCTCCACCAGACAGTCGCCATCCTGCGGGTTCCCTACCAGCGGGCACGGGAGGCCCTCATCTCCCGGCGCCTGGTGCCCAATTCCGTGGACGGCCGGGGCAATGCGATGTTCCGGGCCGACCGCCTTCACGAACTGGCCGTCCTGCTGGGATCGCCCAAGGCCGGGACCACCTTCGAGTTCAACTTCGGACCGTCATGGGACCAGACCACCATCGTGATCGCCCCGCCTCCGACCGCCCCGCGATGAACCCGCCGTCCATGATTTTCCGCGCCGCCAAGATCGAGCGGGCCAACGCCGACAGCCGCACCCTGGAGTTGTCCTTTGCGTCTGCCGAGCCGGTGGACCGCGGGGGCTTCGTCGAGGTGCTCGACATGCGGCAACTGGACTTGAGCCGCCTGAACACCGTGGCGCCGCTGCTGCGCAACC
>JAFLEG010000703.1 GCA_017302195.1 Verrucomicrobiota bacterium | reverse complement strand
CCGCCCGCCGCACGCGGACCGAAACGGGGGCGCGGATCGGCCGGCACGCGTTTGGGAGCGAGGACCTGGGATGACGGAATCTGGATCCGCGCCAGCGGACTGCCCACCGGAACCTTCTCGTCGGTCGCGAGCAGGTCGGAAATCACGCCGCCCACCGGAGCCCGCAGCTCAAACGTCGCCTTGTCCGCCTCACAGTCCGCAATCAGGTCGCCGGCAGCGATGGTCTGTCCCGGCCGGACCTTCCATTCCACCACGGAGACGTTCTGGTCTGCCGGACTCGATCCCACGGCCTCGAGCACAAACACCCCGGCCGTCGGCACAGTCTCGGCCTCCCATTCCAGCGGCGTCCCGGTCAGGGAGCAGGCCGCCTCAAGGATGCGCCGGAAACTGGGCAGCACCTCGAGTTGGTTGACGTAGTTGCAGGGGACATAGGTGTCGGGACGCGTGATCCGCCGCGATTGGACCGGCGCCGTGACCCGTTCCGCCACGGTGGCCAGCACCTCGGCGCCGAAGCCGCAGGTGTGGTTGTCCTCATGCACCACCAGGAGGCGGCCCGTGCGGCCCGCACTCTCGCATACGACGTCCGCGTCCCAGGGGCTCAGACTCCGCAGGTCGAGCAGATCCGTCGTGACGCCCGCCCCCTCCAGCGCCGCCGCCACCCGTGCACACAGCGGGACCGTGCCGCCCCAGGTGACCAGGGTGAGATCGTTTCCGGAGCGAACCCTGCGGGCCACGCCAGGCAGCACCAGGTGATCGGAGACGTCGGCGCTGGTGGCCAGCGCGGGGTCGTTGAGGCAGACCTTGGGATACAGGAACACCGTGGGACGCCCGCCGCGGAAAGCGGCATTCAGCAATCCGGCGGCGTCGCCGGCGGTGCTCGGCATCACCACGTCCACGCCCGGCACATGCGCCAGCACGCTTTCGAAGGTCTGGGCGTGGAACGGCCCCAGCCCCGGACGGTAGCCGCCGCACGGCATCATCAGGATGACCGGCGCACGCCAGCCTCCGGCCGACCTCCAGTGCAGTGAGCCGAGTTCGCTGGCAATCTGGTTGAAGGCCAGCGGCACAAAGTCGGCGAACTGCAGGCAGGCCGCCGGATGCCCGCCAGCCAGGGCGCGTCCGATGCCCACGCCGGCAATGGTGCTTTCGCTGAGGGGCGCGTTGGCCACCCGTCCCGGAAAGGCCTGGGACAGCCCGCGCGTCAGTCCGAACACGTCGCCCTTGGGATCCTCGATGTCTTGTCCGTGCAGGCTGACCCGCGGGTCCCGTTCCAACCGGCTCCGCAGCACCTCGCGCATCGCCTCCAGTAGCGTGAGCCTTGGGCCGCCGTCGCTGCCACGGTACTCAGAAGCCGCCGTCAGATCCGGAGGCAGCGGGGCACGCGCCTCCAGATTGGCCACCGGATTGGGCGCCACCAGGGCGGCCTCCGCCGCGGCTCGAACCTCCTGCGAGACCTCGGATTCCAGGGCCGTCAGAGCGTCCTCCTCCACTCCGGCCGCCAGCAGGGCCTGACGCAGCGTCGCCACCGGATCCGCCTCGCCCCGCACCCGGCGGATCTCCTGTGCCGCCCGGTACACGCGCTCATCGTCAGCGTTGGTATGGTGGGTCAACCGCTCCACCGCGAACACCACCAGCGCCGGGCCGCCGGCCCGCACCCCGGGCACGATGGACTCCAGCCGCCGGTCGCATTCGACGGGATCCCGTCCGTCGAGCCGGTGGATGGGAAGGCCATAGAAGGAATCCGCAGGTCCCGAAGGCAGGTCGTAGAGCGTCCGGCCAGCCGTCGGGGTCGAGATGGCGAGCTGGTTGTCTTCGATCCAGAACAGGACCGGAAGCCGGGCGCGCACCGCCTCGGCGATGGCCTCCAGAAACTCCCCCTGCTGGCTCGTCCCATCGCCGACTGCGCAGACCACCAGCGGCGGGGTGCCGTTGGCCGCCGTGGCGCGCCGTTGCGCCACCACCTCGTGCGCCACGCCCACGGCCTGCAGCGCATTGTTCCCGACCGGACCGACCAGGCTGAGGATCCGGAGGGACGGGGCGCTCAGATGGGCGCTCATCTGCCGCCCGGCCGAGTGCGAGTTCCCGGTGCACAGCAGGCTGTGGAAGAACTCCGACACCGGAAGCCCCCGGGCGAGCATCAGCGCCTTGTCCCGATAGTGCAGGTGAAGCCAGTCGTCGGGGGTCAGGAACCGGTTCAGAACCGCGCAGGCCTCATGGCCGGCGCCTCCCACGTGGAAAAATCCCTCACCCCGGTTGACCAGTTCCATCTCGACCTGGTCCACCATCCGGGAGGTGACCATGGCGCGATAGACCGCCAGCCATCGGGAAGGATCGGAACCCACCCCGGCATCCGGAGTTGGGGAACCCTCCCGGGCAGCACGCAACGATCGGGACTGCGACACCGAACCGGAATCCACGGCTAGCAGACTGCCGAAACTCCACGGGTGGCGGAAGCCGAAACCGTGACCGGATTTACCCGACGGCGCCTCTCCGATCCAGGAGGGGCGAGTTTTCAATGAGCCGTACGCGTGTGGAGTCGCCACCAAGCCTTGGAGTGCGGGCGGCGCAGCGTGGCGGAGACGCCGCTTTGCCGCGGCGTTTCAACCACGACCGGGCCGTTCATTTCCCTCCCCGCGCGCCGCACACATCCCACGCCAAAGCGGTGGCAAGCCACCGCAGTCCAAAGACGCGCAGCCGCAGCCCGAGGCGGTGACCCCTCCATTCTCCCGACACCCTCGGAAGGCACCCCCTCGCAGTTCTCATTTGAATGCCGCATTGCCCCGGGGACGTCCGTTGATAGCTTTTTCAAACCTGTCATGCGCCGCCTTCTCACGCTGTCCTCCACTCTCCTGCTCCTGACCGCCCTCCCCGTTCGGGCGGCGGCGCCCGAACGGCTGGAGCTGAAACCCGGGGACCATGTCGCACTCATCGGCAA
>JAFLEG010000702.1 GCA_017302195.1 Verrucomicrobiota bacterium | reverse complement strand
CGCCCTGGCCCGCAACGGGCTGAGCCGCGTCACCGACTTGAAGTGGGCATGCAGCGAGGACGGGCTCATCCCGGCATGGTTCGCCAGCGCCTCGATCGTGAGCGGCTCGCGATAGTGCGACTTGATCCAGCCGATGGCGCGCGACACCCGTGCGAGGCTGCCGTCCTGCGAGGCGATGTGCTGCAACAGCGCCGCCGTCGACCCCGTCAGCAGGCGATACAGGATCTCCCGCTCGATCAGCGGCGCCAGGAACTCATTTCCGCGCGCGCCGACCGCGATCGGGCCAAGACCGCGCTCGACCGCGCCAATCTCGACCTCGAATTCACCGAGGTGCGCGCGCCGATTGCCGGACGGATCAGCAATGCGCGGGTGACCGCGGGAAACCTGGTTCTGGGCGGCAGCGCCGCGAACACCACGCTCCTGACCACCATCGTCTCGCTGAACCCGCTGTACTGCTACGTGGATGTGGATGAGGCCTCCGCCCTCCGCTATCGCCAGTTGCACCGCGAGGGGAGGCGGACCTCCGCGATCTACTCCCGGATCCCGGCCGAGATGGGGCTCGGCGACCAGCCGGGATTTCCACATCGGGGCGAGGTGGACTTCGTGGACAACCAGGTGAACCCGGCGACCGGCACCATCCGGGCGCGCGCGGTGTTTCCCAATCCCGACAACCTGATGGCGCCCGGATTCTTCGCCCGCGTGCGCATCCCAGGGACCGGCGAGTATGAAGCCGTCCTGATCCGCGACAGCGCCATCAGCAGCGACCAGGGACGGCTGTTCGTGCTCACCGTGGACGACCAGGGCACGACCCGGTACCGGGCGGTCCGGAGCGGCCCGATCGTGGAGGGGTTGCGCGTCATCCGGGAAGGCCTGGCCACCAATGACCGGGTGGTGGTCAGCGGCCTGATGACCGCCCGCCCCGGATTGAAGGTGCAGGCGCAGCCCGTGCCCATGGCCACCAACCAACCCGCCGCGGTGGCCGCGCCATGAATCTGGCGCGCTTCTTCGTGGACCGGCCGATCTTTGCGGCGGTCCTCAGCATCCTCATCACCCTGGTGGGCGCCCTCGCCTATGTGTCGCTGCCGGTGTCCCAGTATCCGGACGTCATCCCGCCGACCGTCATTGTGTCGGCGTCCTATCCCGGGGCCGACGCCCAGACGCTGGCGGAAACGGTCGCCACGCCCCTGGAGCAGGAGATCAACGGCGTCGAGGGAATGCTGTATCTCTCCTCGTCGAGCACCAGCGATGGCCGCGTCCAGATCACCATCACCTTCGAGCTCAAGACGGATCTCGATAAGGCGCAGGTGCTGGTCCAGAACCGGGTGAACTCGGCGCTGCCGCGTCTGCCGGAGGAGGTGCGCCGGCAGGGGATCGTGGCCCGCAAGCAGTCACCCGACCTCACCCTCGCGGTGCAGTTCTTCAGTCCCGATGGCTCCCGGGATGTGGCCTACCTGGCGAATTTCGTTACCCTGCAGGTCCGGGACCGCATTGCGCGTTGCCGATGCCAATCTCCTGGGCGGCCAGGAGTTCACCATGCGCATCTGGCTGTCGCCCGATCTGCTGGCCGGGCGGAGCCTGACCGCCGGCGATGTCACCCGCGCCATCCGCGAGCAGAATCTTCAGATCGCCGGCGGGGCGCTGGGCCAGCCCCCGGTGCCGGCGGGCCAGGACTTCCAGTACACCCTGGTGGCGCAGGGACGTCTGCTCACCGAGCAGGAGTTTGGCGAGATCGTGGTGAAGACGGGCGCGGACGGCGAGGTGACCCGCGTGCGGGACGTCGCCCGGGTGGAGTTGGGCGCGCGGGACTACTCCACCCGCACCTACATGGATGGCCTCAATGCCGTCTCCCTCCGGGTCCTCCAGCTTCCGGGCAGCAATGCGCTGGAGACCGCTGACGAGGTGTATCGCGTGCTGGCCGAACTGAAGCAGACCTTCCCCCCCGGCGTGGACTACGCGGTCAATTACAACCCGACCCAGTTCATCCGCGAGTCCATGACGGCGGTCACCCACACGCTGCTGGAAGCCATCCTGCTGGTGGTCCTCGTGGTGGTGGTCTTTCTCCAGACCTGGCGCGCCTCGATCATCCCGCTCCTCGCGGTGCCCGTCTCCCTGATTGGCACGTTTGCCGTGATGAAACTGTTCGGCTTCTCGCTGAACAACCTGTCCCTGTTCGGCCTGGTCCTGGCGATTGGCATCGTCGTGGACGACGCCATCGTGGTGGTCGAGAACGTCGAGCGCTTCATCGCCCAGGGGTTTTCACCCCGCGAGGCGACCCTCAAGGCGATGGATGAGGTCACCGGGCCCGTGGTGGCCGTGGCGTTGGTGCTGTGCGCGGTGTTTGTGCCCACGGCCTTCATCAGCGGCATTGCCGGACAGTTCTACCGGCAGTTCGCGCTGACCATCGCCGTCTCCACCGTGATCTCCGCCTTCAACTCCCTCACCCTCAGCCCGTCGCTGTGCGCCCTCCTGCTGCAGGCGCATGGGGCTCCCAAGGACCGCTTCACGCGGTTGCTGGATGGGCTGCTGGGCTGGTTCTTCCGCGGATTCAACCGGTTCTTCCAGCGGGCGGGCGATGCCTACGCCCGCGGTGTCGGGCGACTGCTGCGGGTGTCCGCCGTGGTCCTGGTGGTGTATGCGGGCCTGGTCGGTCTCGGGGTGTTCGCCTTCCTCCGGGTGCCGGCGGGATTCATCCCCGGCCAGGACATGGGCTATTACATCGTGGTGGTGCAGTTGCCGGACGCCGCCTCCTTCGAGCGCACCGACCGGGTCGTCCGGCAGATGGACGCGCTGGCCCGGGAGATTCCCGGCGTGGCGCACACCTTCGCCATTTCCGGCTACTCCTCGGTGCTGCAGGCGAATCAACCCAACGTCGGTGCGGCATTCCTGGTGCTTGATCCCTTCGACAAGCGCCGGGATCCCAACCTGCGCGGGGAGAAGCTGCTGGC
>JAFLEG010000701.1 GCA_017302195.1 Verrucomicrobiota bacterium | reverse complement strand
CACACATCCGCAATTTCAGCATCATCGCGCACATTGACCACGGGAAGACCACCCTGTCCGACCGCCTGCTCCACCGCACGGGCACCGTGGCCACCCGCGACATGGAGGATCAGTTGCTCGACGCCATGGACCTCGAGAAGGAGCGGGGCATCACCATCAAGGCGCATCCGGTGACCATGATCTACCGGGCGCGCAACGGGGAGGACTACGAGCTCAACCTGATTGACACCCCGGGACACGTGGATTTCGCCTACGAGGTGTCCCGCTCGCTCAGCGCCTGCGAGGGAGCGCTGCTGATCGTGGATGCCGCCCAGGGCGTGGAGGCCCAGACGGTCGCCAACGTGCACCTGGCGATGAAGCAGAACCTCCACATCATCCCGGTCATCAACAAGATTGACCTGCCCCACGCGGACATTCCGCAGGCCCGCCAGCAGCTCGAGGATGTGCTGGCCATTCCCGGCGATGAGGCGGTGCTGGCCAGTGCCAAGGAGGGCATCGGCATCGAGGAGATCCTGGAGGCGATCGTTCACCGCATTCCGGCACCCAAGCCCACGGGCGAGAAGTCGCTCCAGGCGTTGATCTTCGATTCCTACTTCGACACCTACAAGGGGGTGGTGATTCTGGTGCGCGTCTTCAATGGCGAGCTGCGGCCGGGCATGATGGTCAAGCTGCCCCACTCGGGAAAGACGGTGGAGGTGAAGGAGGTCGGCTCATTCAATCCCAAGCCCTACACCCGGGACCGGCTGGAGACCGGCGAGACCGGATACATCACGGCCAACATCAAGACCCCCCGCGAGGTCAAGGTGGGCGACACCATCCTGGATTCCCGCAACCCGGCGTCCGAGCTGCCGGGCTTCCAGGAGATTCATCCCATGGTGTTCAGCGGCATCTATCCCATCAACACCGCCGACTACGAGGCGTTGAAGCAGGGCATGGCGAAGCTCCAGTTGAACGATTCGGCGGTGACCGCGCAGACGGAGAGTTCGGTGGCGCTGGGGTTCGGACTGCGCTGCGGCTTCCTCGGGCTGCTGCATATGGAGATCGTGCAGGAACGCCTCCGGCGCGAGTTCGACATGGACATCATCGCCACCTATCCGAGCGTGGTGTACCGGGTGAAGATGACCGATGGCGCCGAGAAGGAGGTGGACAATCCCGCCTTCCTGCCTGACGTGACCTACATCGAGACCATCTTCGAGCCGATGGTGAAGGCATTCGTGATCTGTCCCGGAGAGAACATCGGCGACATGATGGGGCTGATCTCCGAGAAACGCGGCGCGATCCTCCAGACCGAGACCATGGATGCCCGGCGGGTGATGCTGACCTGCCGGATCCCGATGAACGAGATCCTCATTGATTTCCACGACCGCATCAAATCCATGACCCGCGGCTACGGCTCCATGGACTACGAGCCCGACGGCTACGAGGCCAGCGACATGGTGAAGCTGGACATGCTGGTCAATGGCGAGGTCATGGAAGCCTTTTCCAGCCTGGTGCACCGCAGCAAGGCCGAGAACCGGGGCCGCACCCTGGCGTCCAAGCTCAAGGACGTCATCCCACGCCAGCAATATCAGGTGGCCATCCAGGCGGCCATCGGCGGCAAGATCGTGGCCCGCGAGTCGGTGAGCGCCCTGCGCAAGGATGTCACCGCGAAGTGCTACGGCGGCGACATCTCCCGCAAGCGCAAGCTGCTGGAGAAGCAGAAGGAGGGAAAGAAGCGCATGAAGTCCCTCGGATCGGTGGACATCCCGCAGGAGGCGTTCATCGAGGTGCTCAAGACCAGTTGAACGGATTCCCACGCAGCGACTCCTTCTCCCATGCATTTCTTCCGCTGGCTGACCTCCCGCACCGTCCGCAAGGCCGGGGAACTCGAGGATGCCGTGCTCAAGATCCTGAACCATCAGCGGGACGAGCTGCCGGCGGCCTCCATCCAGGCGGTGGAGGAGTCGCTGGGGCGGTTCCGCGGGGCGGTGCGGGGCGGCACCCGTGCGGAGATTCAGGAGCAGATGAAGTCGTTGGAGCGCACGGCCAATGAATGGCTCCGGCCCTATCCACACCACACCCTGCGGGAGAACCTGGTCATGCTGCTCGAGATCGCCGTGCTGATCGTCGGCAGCCGCGCTTTCCTGATCCAACCCATGGTCATTCCCACCGGGTCGGCCCAGCCCACCCTCTGGGGGGTGACCTCCACCGACCTGCGGGAAACGCCCGGAGCTGCGATTCCATCCCTGCCGGTCCGGATCTGGGAGAAGGTGATGAGCGGGGTGAGCTATTACCACATCGTTGCTCCGGCCGACCTGGAGCTGCGCGGCGTGGATGACCAGCCCAAGACCATCCTGCCCTTCGTCAAGCGCCAGAACATCCTCACCTCGGCGGGTCCGATTCCGGTGTGGTTCCCGCCCGAGGGCTTCGCGCAGCACCTGGGGCTGGTGGATGGGGCGGCGCGTCCGAAGAAGATCCAGTTTCGCAAGGGCGAGGACATCGTGAAATCCCGCGTGGTGACCGGGGACCATCTCTTTGTCGAGCGGGTGGCCTACAATTTCCGGCGCCCGGAGCGCGGCGAAACCATCGTCTTCCGCTCCGAGCAGCATCCGGGGATGACGGCCAACACCCACTACATCAAGCGGCTGGTGGGCCTGGGCGGGGAACGCATCCGGATCGGGGATGACCGGCACAGCTACATCAACGGGCGCATGCTGACCACCAATGACCCGGGCTTCAGCGGGGTGTACTCGTTCGATCCTTCGAAACCGCCGGAGGCCAATGTGTATTCCGGTCACGTCAATGGGACGGTGTGGCGGGAGGCCACGGGGGGTTACGGTCCCACGCGCAATTTTCCCAACGCGACGACGGAGGTGGCCATCCGTCCCAATCACTACGTCTGTTTCGGCGACAACACCATGAACAGTGCCGATTCGCGGGCGTGGCCGGTGCCGGATTTCCCGAGGGA
>JAFLEG010000700.1 GCA_017302195.1 Verrucomicrobiota bacterium | reverse complement strand
GAGGGCGCCTTTGAACTCACGGTCACGGTGCGGCTGGAGGAGGAGTCCGGAGCGGCGGGCCTGCTCTTTGCCGGGACGGAGGATGGCCGGCACTATGGATTCTATCCCACGGGCGGACAGCTCCGCCTCACGGCCTTCGAGGGGCCGGACCTGGCCTCCTGGCGAATCCTGGGCACCGTATCCAGCGCTGCCTACCGGCCCGGAGACTGGAACACCCTGCGGGTCCGCTACGCGCAGGGAGTGATCCGATGCCAGGTGAACGGGGCGGATGTCTTCGCGGTGACGGACCGGGCCATCGAAGGGAGGCAGGTCGGGCTGACCAAGTTTCGGAATACGGTGGCCGAGTTCCGGGGTTTTGCCTGCGGGAGTTCGCTGGAGAATTTGACACCGCTCGATCCGGCCCTGGCCCTGACGCTCGCCACCAATTCAGGATCCGCGGCGGTCCTGGAGGCGCTCCGGACCAACGTCCCCGCAGCCCGCGCACATCTTTCAGAGATCGCGCGGACCCTCGATCGTGAGGCGGCGCAGTTGCGCTCCCTGTCAGACCGGCTGCACCGGGAACGCGTCCGGGACGAATTGGTCACCGAGCTGGGGCGTCCGGACACGGCCGTGGACCTCCCCCGGGCGGCCCTGCTGGTGGCCTGGCTGGACAATGCCGACCTGGACCTCGCCGCCTCCCAACGCCAGTTGGAGGCCCTCGGCGCGGAACTTCGCGAGCGGATCCTCGCGACGATGTCCGCCCCGGAGCAGCTCGACGCCCTGCGGAAGTTCCTCTTTGAGGAGAACGGATTTCACGGCAGCCGCCACGACTATCACCACCGTGCCAACAGTCATCTGGACCAGGTGCTCGAGGACCGGGAGGGACTGCCCATCACCCTGAGCATCGTCTTCCTGGCGCTCGCGGAACAGTCGGGCGTGCGGCATGTCTCCGGGCTTCCCCTGCCCGGACACTTTCTCGTGCGTCATGCGCCTCCCGGCGAGGATGCGCGGCTGGTGGATGTCTTTGACGGGGGGCGTCTGATGTCCTTTGGAGAGGCGGATGCCCTCGGCGCCCGGTACGCCGGCGTTCCGGTGCGCAGCGACCTGATGGAACCTGCCAGCAAGCGCGACATCATCCGGCGCCTGGTCACCAATCTCCAGGCGTTCACAGAACGTGACGCCGGCGCGGCGGAATCCCTGCGCTATGCGGACCTGCTGGTGGCCATTGCGGGAACACCGACCGCCGAAGCGCAGCAGCGTCTCCAGCGCGCCCGGCTGCGCAGTCTGACCGGCGATCCGGCCGGCGCCCGGGAGGATGTCCAGTGGATCGTGGATGCCGCCCCTCCGGGCGTGGATGCCGCGCGCCTGGCCGAGTTTCTCGAGGAGCGGTGATCCGCCACGCCCCTCACGCCTTCCATAACTGGCCCGGACGCGTCGGCACACCTGCCAGGGCGTTCCGGGTGTCCACGATCCGCGGTGCCCACGCGGCAAGCTCGGCATAGTTCACCCCGGGGTGCGCGGTGCTGATCACCACGGCATCCATGGACCGGATCTCCGCCTCGGACCAGGTCACCGAAAGCGTCCCGGCCCAGTGGGCGTGCTCGCGGTTCGGACGAATGACCGGCACGTAGGGATCGTGATAGTGAACGATCGCCCCGCGATCCTGGAGCAGGTCCATGAGATGGTAGCTCGGCGACTCCCGATCGTCGTCCACGCCCGCCTTGTAGGCCAGTCCGAGCACCAGGATGCGCGAGCCCTTCACCGGACGCCCGGCCTCGTTGAGCGCCTCCGCCACACGTCCGACGACGTAGGCCGGCATGGCGGTGTTGATCTCGCCCGCCAGCTCGATGAACCGCGTGGCCTGGCCGAACTCGCGGGCCTTCCAGGCCAGATAGAACGGGTCAATGGGCACGCAGTGCCCGCCCAAACCGGGCCCGGGAAAGAAGGGCATGAACCCGAACGGCTTGGTGCGCGCCGCCTCGATGACCTCCCAGACGTCAATGCCCATCGCGGCGAACACCACCTTCAGCTCATTGACCAGCGCGATGTTCACGCCGCGGAAGATGTTCTCGGTGAGCTTGGCGGCCTCGGCCACCCGGCAGGAGGAGACCGGGACCACGGTGCGGACCGCCCGGGAGTAGAGGGCGCAGGCGCGCTCCCGGCAGGCCGGGGTGAACCCACCCACCAGCTTCGGGATCTCCGACACGCGGCTGCGCGGATTGCCCGGATCCTCCCGTTCCGGGGAATAGGCCAGGTGAAACCCCGTGCCCGCCTGGAGTCCGGAACCGGATTCCAGCACGCCGCGCAGCTCCCCGTCGGTGGTTCCCGGGTAGGTGGTGGACTCCAGCACCACCAGCATGCCGGGCGTCAGGTGCGGCGCGAGGGCGCGTCCGGTATTGAGCACATGCGACAGGTCGGGCTCGCGGTTCCGCGTCAGCGGCGTCGGGACGCAGATCAGCACCGCCTCCGTCCCGCGCGTCGCCGCGAAGTCCGTCGCGGCGCGGAACCGTCCATCCGCCAGGTAGGGGGCGAACTCCGCCGCCGGCAGGTGGTGGATGTAACTCCGTCCCGCGTTCAGGGCCTCCACTTTGACCGGGTCCACATCCAGTCCGATCACCCGCACCCCCGAGCGGAGGAACTGCAGGGCCAGCGGGAGCCCGACATAGCCCAGTCCGACGATCGCGATGGCATCCGGCATGGGGGAAGGATGAAGGAGGAAGGAGGAGGGATGAAGGAGGAATCCCGCGGCAGGCGCGACGCGGGGTCTTGCGCGAAGCGCCTTGGACTGCGGTGGCTTGCCACCGCTTTGGCGTCGGCCGGGACCATCGCCCGGGACGGAAATGAACGCCCGGCTCCCACCCTACGCGTCGTTGCAAAGCGGCGTCTCCGCTGCGCTGCGCCGCCGCACTCCATGGCCTGCGGCGCCCCCTTGGACTGCGGTGGACCCGACACCGCTTTGGCATGGGTCATGA
>JAFLEG010000699.1 GCA_017302195.1 Verrucomicrobiota bacterium | reverse complement strand
CGGTAATGCTCGGGCTTGTACGGGCCGTCCACAGCCACGCCCAGGTAGTCGGCCTGGGCCTTGGTCAACTGGGTCAGCTTGACGCCGATCTTCTCCAGGTGCAGCCGGGCGACCTCCTCGTCGAGCTTCTTGGGCAGGCGGTACACCGTTTTCTCATACTTGTCCTTGTTCGCCCACAGATCAATCTGGGCGAGGGTCTGGTTGGTAAAGGAGTTCGACATCACGAACGACGGATGGCCGGTCGCGCAGCCGAGGTTCACCAGACGCCCTTCGGCGAGCAGGTAGATGCTCTTGTTGCCGGGCAGGTAATACCGGTCGTACTGGGGCTTGATGTTCTCGATGCGAACGCCCTTGGTGCGCTTGAGGGCGTCCACCTGGATCTCGTTGTCGAAGTGGCCGATGTTGCAGACGATGGCCTGGTCCTTCATCTGCAGGACGTGGTCCACGGTGATGATGTCGCAGTTGCCGGTGGTGGTGACGTAGATGTCGCCGGTGCCGAGGGTGGACTCGATGGTGTTGACCTCGAAGCCCTCCATCGCGGCCTGGAGGGCGTTGATCGGATCAATCTCGGTCACGATCACCCGGGCGCCGTAGGCGCGCAGCGAGTGGGCGCTGCCCTTGCCCACATCCCCGTAGCCGCATACCACGGCCACCTTGCCCGCCACCATCACGTCGGTGGCGCGCTTGATGCCGTCGGCCAGCGACTCGCGGCAGCCGTAGAGGTTGTCGAACTTCGACTTGGTGACCGAGTCGTTCACGTTGATGGCCGGCACCAGCAGCGTGCCCGCTTCCTTCATCTGGTACAGGCGATGCACCCCGGTGGTGGTCTCTTCGGAAACGCCACGCCACGCCTTGACGATCTTGGTCCACAGGCCGGGCTTCTCCTGGGCGATGCGGCGCAACAGCGCCTTCACCACCGACACCTCATGGCTGTCGCCCTTGCCCTGGTACGCCCAGCGGGATCCCTGCTCCAGTTCATAGCCCTTGTGGATCAGCAGCGTCACGTCGCCGCCGTCGTCCACGACGAGCTGCGGACCCTGGTCGCCGGGGAAGAGGATGGCCTTGAGGGTCAGTTCCCAATACTCCTCCAGGGTCTCGCCCTTCCAGGCAAACACCGGCGTGCCGGTGGCGGCGATCGCCGAGGCGGCATGGTCCTGGGTGGAGAAGATGTTGCAGGAGGCCCAGCGCACCTGCGCGCCGAGGGCGACCAGCGTCTCGATCAGCACCGCGGTCTGGATGGTCATGTGCAGGGACCCGGTGATCCGGACCCCCTTCAGCGGCTGCTGTTTCGCGTACTTCTTCCGCACCGCCATCAGTCCGGGCATCTCATGCTCCGCGACGGCGATCTCCTTGCGGCCCCAGTCCGCCAGGGCGATGTCGCGGACGATGTAGTCCGAGCCCCTGGGTGTCTGGAGGGCGAAGGTTCCGAGGTTGGGGAGCGCGGCGGCAACGTCTGCCAGCGCGGCAGCGGCTTTGACTTTGGTTTTGGCCATGGGGTGAGTTTTCAGTTTCAAGTTTTCAGTTTTCAGGGGGCGTCAGAGCGCGGATCAAGCCTTGGAGCATGGCAGCGACCTCCCGGGTTTCCTGGGCCACATGCTCGCAATCGTCAGTGGGCAGAACTCCCAGTTCGCGGGCGATGTAACTCTGGGTCCTCAACTCGGCGGCTGAACCTTTGGCAATCCTCAGGAATCGGATGAAGTCCTGACGGCTGTCGCGTTCGTGCCCTTCTGCAATGTTTGAAGGAATCGAAAGGCTGGCCCGACACATCTGGTCTTTGAGAACGAAGTTTCGTGTTTCTCCAAGTTTTTGATGCACCTCCACCGCGAGGCGGAGAGCTCGTTTCCAGACCTCCAGGTCTTCAAACGTCTTGAGCGGCATCTGGGGGCTTGGGTTCCAGGTTCCGGCGGCACCATCCCCACTGAAAACTAGGAACTGAAAACTGAAAACTCCTCAGCCCACTGCCTTCCTGAGGGCGGCAACCTTGTCGGTCTTCTCCCAGGGCAGATCCGCGTCCTGCTTGCCGAAATGGCCGTAGTTGGTGGTCTTGCCGTAGATGGGACGCAGCAGGTTGAGCTGCTTGACGATGTCGGCGGGCTTGAAGCTGAAGACCTTCTGCACGCCCGCGGTGATGGCCTCGTCGGAGAGGCCGTTCTGGGCAGTGCCAAAGGTGTTCACATAGACGCTGACGGGTTCGGGATACCCGATGGCATAGGCGAACTGGATCTCCGCATGATGCGCGAGTCCGGCCGCGACGATGTTCTTGGCGACATAGCGGCCCATGTAGGCGGCGCTGCGGTCCACCTTGCTGGGATCCTTGCCGGAGAAGGCGCCGCCGCCGTGGCGACCCATGCCGCCGTAGCTGTCCACGATGATCTTGCGCCCGGTCAGCCCGGTGTCGCCCTGCGGACCGCCCACCACGAAGTTCCCGGTCGGGTTGATGAGGAACTGGGTTTTCCCGGTCAGCAGCTTCTTCGGCAAAACCTTCTTGATGACCTGCTCGATGCAGAAGTCCTCGATCACCCCGTGCTCCACGCCCGCGGCATGCTGGGTGGAGATCACCACGTTGGAAATCGCCACGGGCTGGCCGTCCTCATAGACCACGGAGACCTGCGACTTGGCGTCCGGACGCAGCCACGGCGCGAGCTTCCCGGCCTTGCGGATCGCGGTCAGCTTCCGCCCCAGGCGGTGCGCGAACATGATCGGGCTGGGCATCAGCTCCTCGGTCTCGCTGCAGGCGTATCCGAACATCAGTCCCTGGTCTCCCGCGCCCTGTTCGGCCTTCTTCTTGCCCTTGGCCGCCCGGGCGTCCACGCCCTGGGCGATGTCCGGCGACTGCTGGGTGATGAGCAGGTTCACGAACACCTTGTCGGCGTGGAACACGTCGTCGTCGTTGACGTAGCCGATCTCGCGGATCGCCTCGCGCGCGATCTTCACGTAGTCGAGCTTCGCCTG
>JAFLEG010000070.1 GCA_017302195.1 Verrucomicrobiota bacterium | reverse complement strand
ACTGGTGCCCCCGATGATGACCACCACCCGGTCCTGCAACCGCCCGCTCATGCCTGCCAGCCTTCCGTGACCTGGTCACGGAACTCAAGCCGGTTCCTGGGAAGCCTCACCCGACAGTCGGGGAAATCCCGATCGGCCACTCCGCTGCTCCAAACGCGCTGCGGTCCCCGCAGCGCACACCACCGCACCCTTCAACGCCCTTCCATCATGCCAGCCGGAAGACCCGTCTCCCACGACTTGGGGGCATTCCAGGGTCGCTCGACCATGTCGTCCTCGGTGGTTTTGCACCCACTGCAAACACCGGCCAAGGCGATCAGCAGCAGCGCCGGCAACCACCAGCGCCGGAAGGGGACATTGGCATCAGGGCTCATGGGATCGTGCGCGGCGAGGAAGGAAAACGGGCTCGCCAGCGCTCAATAAAGCACCACATCACCCACTTCGACCCCGATGTCCGCCTGTTTCCATCCCGGAAGCAGGTTGGCGATGCTGCGCGAGGGCTCCACGGTGACAATGCGGGCCTTGCCGATCAGCTTGTCGCCACGCCGGACCATGACCACACCGCGCTCCTTGGCGCCCTGGGATTCTCCCACATCGAGGATCACAAAGTTCCACTGGGGATCCACGGCCATGATCTTGCCCTTCAGGCCGGGCATCTCGACGGGCTTCTCAGTGCCCCCCTCGTACCGGTCCAGCCGGGTCTTCAACTGATCAATGTTCCGGACGAAAATCTTTTCCTGGGCGGCGTAGTTGTCGCGGTCCTCGCTGGCCTTCTTGAGGTCCGCCTGAAGCTGGGCCACCTGCCCCGGCTGCAGTCCGAGAACATTCCATGCCGCGATGCCCTGCTGGGCCTCGTTGCGCTCCTTGGTCACCTTGGTGAGCTCGGTCTGGAGGCGGTCGGCGCGCCCGCGCTGCTGCTGGGCGTCGGTGGAGGCCGCTTCCAGCAGTCCCTTGGTGTCGGTCAACTGGCGGGAGACGGTTTCCGCCAGCGCCTTCTGGTTCTTGGCCTCGGTCTGCGCGGTGTTCCGCTCCTCGGTGGTCTGCTGCAGCGACTGGGTCGTGGAGTCGAGGTTGCCCTTCAACTCATCCACCTTGGGCTTGGCGACGAAATGACCGACCGCGAGGCCGCCGAGGGCGACGAGGACTGCGAGGATGAGTGCGAGGCGAAGCATGATGGCGACGACAGGATTTGTTGGGGAAACGCTAGGGAGTCACCGGGAGGGTGTCAACGTTGCCCTGCGTGAACGTTGCGATGTGTGAACGCGGGACGGGATCCAAAGGCGGCCGCCCCCTTACTTGGCCTTGAGCGCCTGCTCGATGGCGGCGGTGACGTCCGAGGAATCGGGGGTGGTCTTCGGGCTGAACCGCTGGATCACCGTCCCGTCGCGGGCGATCAGGAACTTGCCGAAATTCCACTCGATGTCGCCGGGGAACTTGGCGTCCTTGCCGGTGAGCTGGACGTAGAGCGGATGCTGCTCCGGCCCCTTGACGTGGAGCTTGCCCATGAGGGGAAAGGTGACGTCGTACTTGGTGCTGCAGAATTCCTTGATCTCCACCGGGGTGCCCGGCTCCTGGGCGCCGAAGTCATTGCACGGGAACCCCACGATGACCAATCCCTGGTCCTTGTACTTCCGGTAGAGGGCCTCCAGGGCGGTGTACTGGGGGGTGAGGCCGCACTTCGAGGCCACGTTCACCACCAACACCACCTTGCCATTGTAGGCCTTGAGGGAGGTGTCCTTGCCGTCAATGTCCTTGAGCGGGACGTCCTGGACGGTGGCGGCGAGAGCGGCGGTCATGGCGGTGAGGGAGAGGAGGAGCAGGGATCCAAAGCGTTTCATGATGCGGCAGGGTTTGACTGGTCGCCGCGAATGTCAACCGGGCTTCCGGAGAGGTGGAGAGAAGGGGCGAGAGGCGAGGGAAAAGAGGATGAGACACGGATGGCACGGATTCTCACGGATTCTCACGGAAGGATCTCAACAGTCCTGGTCGGGCGAGGCGGCAGCCGACCGGCGGGGGGGAGGAAGTCCGAGTTCTCGTGACCTCGTCTCTTACGGCCTTCACTTCATCCCTCCTCCTTCCTCCTTCCTCCTTCCCCAAGCTACTTGCCGCAGCAGTTCTTGTACTTCTTGCCGCTGCCGCAGGGACAGGGGTCGTTGCGGCCCACCCGCGGCATGGTGCGGACCGGCTTGGCCTTGGCCAGCACTTCATTGGCCTCGCTCACCATGTTGGACTGCTCGGGAGTCGCCGCCGGCGCCTCGGCAGCCGCACCACCGCCCCCAAAGGCCGAGGCCTGCTGGTGGATGGTGATCTGGGGCAGGTTGTGCAGGAACTGCTCAAAAGCCAGCAGGCTGCTGGCGCTGCGGAAGATGTTGTGGGCGATCTCCGACTTGATGTTGACCATCAGCTCGTCGAAGAGCTTGAAGGCCTCGGCCTTGTACTCGATGAGCGGATCCCGCTGCGCGTACTGGCGCAGGCCGATGGAGCTCCGCAGCGAGTCCATGCTGTACAGGTGCTCCTGCCAGAGGCGGTCAATGGCGCTCAGGATGGTGTAGCGCTCGATGCTGGCGAGCACCTGCGGCTTCTCCAGGCTGACCTTGAGGTCGTAGGCCTCCCGCACCGTATGGCTCACGTGCTGGAACAGGCTCAACTGGCCCTCGTTCAGGCCATCGAACAGGGATCCCGACACCGGCAACTCCTTGCCGGCGCGCGCCGCCTTGAGCAGGTCCTCCTCGCCGATGCCCAGCGGGAAGGTCATGTTGATCCAGTCGGCGAAGCCCCGGAGGTTCCACTCAGCCGGATCGTCCTCGCTGTTGGAGAACTCCTGAACCTTGAGCAGCACCGCCTCCTCCATGATGTCCATGAGGCGGTCCCGGACATCGTCGGACTGGATGATCTCGTTGCGGAAGCCGTAGATCACCTCGCGCTGCTTGTTCATCACGTCGTCGAACTCCAGCGTGCGCTTCCGGATCTGGAAGTTGTGCTGCTCGACGCGCTTCTGCGCCTGCTCGATGGACCGGTTCAGCAGCGGGTGCTCCAGCTCCTGCCCTTCTTCCAGGCCCATCCGGACCATGATGTTCGAAATCCGGTCGGATCCGAAGAGGCGC
Organism: Verrucomicrobiota bacterium; assembly: GCA_017302195.1. Classification (GTDB taxonomy): domain Bacteria; phylum Verrucomicrobiota; class Verrucomicrobiia; order Limisphaerales; family UBA9464; genus UBA9464. The sequence continues at coordinate 3,341 of JAFLEG010000070.1, read as the reverse complement.
ATGAGGTCGTCCTCCAGGGAGATAAAGAAGTGGGAGGAACCCGGGTCGCCCTGGCGGGAGCAGCGTCCGCGAAGCTGGCGGTCAATGCGGCGGGACTCATGGCGCTCGGTGCCGAGCACGTGCAGTCCGCCGACCTCGGACACCCCGGCGCCCAGTTTGATGTCCGTGCCGCGGCCGGCCATGTTGGTCGCGATGGTCACCGACCCGCGCTGTCCGGCGCGGGTGACGATCTCGGCCTCGGTCTGGTGATACTTTGCGTTGAGCACGGCGTGGGGAATGCCCGCCGCCTTGAGCAGCCGCCCCAGCATTTCACTGGTTTCCACCGAGATGGTGCCGACCAGGATCGGACGCCCCTGCCCGTGCAGTTCGCGGATCTCCCGGACCACCGCCTCGAACTTCTCCCGCCGCGTCTTGTACACGGAGTCGTTGCGGTCCTTGCGGACGTTGGGGCGGTTGGTCGGGATGGTCATCACCCCGAGCTTGTAGATGTCGTAAAACTCCTGGGCCTCGGTCTCCGCGGTGCCGGTCATGCCGGCCAGCTTCAGGTAGAGCCGGAAATAGTTCTGGATGGTGATGGTCGCCAGCGTCTGCGTCTCCCGCTCGATGTTGACCCCCTCCTTGGCCTCCACCGCCTGGTGCAGCCCGTCGCTCCAGCGGCGCCCGCTCATCAGGCGTCCGGTATGCTCGTCCACGATCACCACCTTGTTGTCCGGGGTGACCACGTACTGCACGTCCTTCTCGTACAGGCAGTACGCCTTGAGCAACTGCGAGATGGCGTGAATCACCTGCGCGCGGTCCTCGAATCCCTGCTGCAGGGCCTGCTTCTTGGCCAGCCGTTCCTTGAGGGGCAGCGCGGTCTCCGCGTCAATCTGGCTGTACAGCGTCGGCAGGTCGGGCAGCACGAACTGCTCGGGATCGTTGGGCGAGATGGACAGGCGCCCCTTCTCGGTGAGGTCCGCCTCATGCGACTTCTCCTCGATGGCGAAGAACAACTGCTCCTTCTCCGCGTACAACTGCTTCTTCGACTGGTCCGAATGCAGTTCCACCTCGTAGGCCTGCACCCGCTTCTGGTTGGCGGGATCCTCAAAGAGCCGCAGCAGCGCCTCTGACTTGGGCTGCCCGAGCTTGACCCGGTAGAGCAGCGAGGCCAGCTCGGCCTCCTGGTCGGCGGATCCCCGGGCGGGCGCAGTGCCGGTGCCGCCGATCTCCTTGAGGATGCCCTCGGCTTCCCGGACGAACCGGGAACAGAGATCCTGCTGCGCCTGGACCAGCCGGCCGACCGCCGGCTTCCACTCGACATACCGGTGTTCCACCGAGACCACCGCGGGACCGCTGATGATCAGCGGGGTGCGCGCCTCATCAATCAGGATCGAGTCCACCTCGTCCACGATGGCGAAGTAGTGGCCGCGCTGGACCTGTTCCTCGCGGTTGGACGCCATGCCGTTGTCGCGCAGGTAGTCGAATCCGAACTCGGAATTGGTCCCGTAGGTGATGTCGCAGGCGTACATCTGACGCCGTACGGCCGACGGCTGGTCATGGGTGATGCAGCCCACGGTGAGCCCCAGGAACCGGTACACCGCACCCATCCACTCGGAATCGCGCTGGGCCAGGTAGTCATTGACCGTGACCACATGCACGCCGCGTCCGGAGAGGGCGTTCAGGTACACCGGCAGCGTGGCCACCAGGGTCTTGCCCTCGCCGGTGGCCATCTCGGCGATGTAGCCCCGGTGCAGCGCGGCGCCGCCGATGAGCTGCACGTCGAAGGGCACCATGTCCCAGGGAAGCTGGTGCCCGCGCACCTCGATCGTCTGGCCGCACAAACGGCGGCAGGCGTTCTTCACCACCGCAAAGGCCTCGGGAAGGACGGCATCCAGTTGCCGCCGCAGCTCCGCGGCGTCCTCAATCTTCGCAAAGGACTCCTTCCAGTTCAGCGTCTTCTGACGCAGCTCCTCATCGGACAAGCCCTGCAATCCCTGCTCGAGTTCGTTGATGCGGGCGACGTAGGGCCGCAGCTTGCGGACCTCACGTTCGTTGCGGGAACCGAGAATTTTTCGGAACAGATAGCCGATCATGGCAGGGCGTTTCTAAACGGGCCATGGAGGCTAGGGGTGTCCCCCAACAGCGTCAAAGTGTTTGGCAGACGCCCTCGGACGCCATGTCGGCATCCCCCCCCGGGGTGGGGCGATGCTCTGCGGAACCGTACGCGCGTGGAGTCCTCGCCGCGGCGCTTCGCCCATCGTCAACGCTTCCGGATCCGGAACAGAGCGAACTGTCACCCCGTTCCCGCAGGAGGGGACAGAAACCCGGTGCGGGCGATGGCGCGCCTCCCCGGCCTCAGGAACGCAGCACGGTGGCGACGTCCAGATTCCGGAGGTCAAACAGGCGGCGGATCGTGTCCTCGATCAGGTTGTTCGGACAACTTGCCCCGGCGGTGATGCCCACCGTGACGGGCTTTCCCGACGGCAGCCAATCCCGGGTCTCCACCTCCTGGTTGATGTGCTGGTTCCAATGCAGGATCCGGTGTGCCGAATCCATCTTGGCCGCATTCTTGATGAAGTAGGTGGGCAGCATCTTCTCGCCCATCTCCGCCAGGTGCGAGGTGTTCGAGGAGTTGTAGCCGCCAACGACGATCAGCAGATCCATGGGCTCCTTGAGCATCTTTTCCAGGGCGTCCTGGCGGTCCTGGGTGGCACCGCAGATGGTGTCAAACACCCGGAAATGCTCGGAGAGGGCGGCATCCCCAAACTTCTGGCGCATTGCGGAGCGGAAGCGGTGCTGGACCTCCTCCGTCTCGCCGCGAAGCATGGTGGTCTGGTTGGCCACACCCACCGCCCGCAGGTGGATCTCCGGATCGAATCCCGGGGAATGCGCCCCCTTGAACTTGGAAAGAAACTCCGCCTGGTCCCCCCCCTCCAGGATGTAGCGGCACACATAGTCGGTCTCCACCAGGTCGAACACCACCAGGTAATGGCCGGTGCCATAGGCCGTCGCCTGGGAGGTGGTGGCCTTGGTCTCCTCGTGCTTGGCCTTGCCGTGGATGATGCTGGTCACCCCGTCCTTGCTGTACTGGCGGACCCGCTTCCACACGCTCATGACGTCCCCGCAGGTGGTGTCCACCATCTGGCATCCGGTCGCCTCCAGCTTGCGCCGCGTGGCCACCTCGGTGCCGAAGGCGGGAATCAACACCACGTCGTCCCCGGACAACTGGAGACGGGCCAGTTCCTCGTCCGCGGGCTTCGGTGAAATGCTGACGATGCCCATCCCGCGGATCTGATCGTTGACCTCCGGGTTGTGGATGATCTCGCCCAGGAGGAAAATCCGCGCCGGACTGGGAAACACCT
>JAFLEG010000007.1:1276-20791 GCA_017302195.1 Verrucomicrobiota bacterium | reverse complement strand
GCTGGTGGGGGCCTCCGGATTGTCCGCGGCGCCGCGGAAGGCCTGGCGGGCGAAGGATTCGTAGAAGGCGAGGTCCGGCGAGCCGCGGCGCTCGGAGCGGCCTTGCAGGAAGCCGGGGTAGAGGCCGGTGAGGACGAGGAAGTGGTTCCCGGCGGCGACCTGGAGGTGGAACCGCATGCGCCCCTGCGCGGAGGAGATGATGGCGATGAAGTCCGCGGCGTGGGTGAAACCGTGGGCGATGTCTTGCAGGGGATCCCCGGCATTGGTGCAGATGCGCTTGGCCAGCAGGCCGGTCTGATCCCGGGCCAGCAACTCGTCCCAGTTGCCTCCCCAGATCACCTTGATGACGTTCCAGCCGGCCCCGAGAAACAGCCCTTCCAGTTCCTGAATGATCTTGCCGTTGCCCCGGACCGGACCATCGAGCCGCTGGAGGTTGCAGTTCACCACCCAGACCAGGTTGTCCAGGCCCTCGCGCCCTGCCATGGCAATCTGCCCCAGGGTTTCCGGTTCGTCGGATTCTCCATCTCCGATGAAAGCCCATACCCTCGGCTCGTTTTCGGAGGGCACCAGGCCACGGTGCTGGAGATAGCGGCTGAAGCGGGCCTGGTAGATGGAGTTGATGGGACCCAGCCCCATGGACACCGTGGGGAACTTCCAGTAGTCCGGCATCAGGTAGGGATGCGGGTACGAGCTGAGCCCGGGATGCGACTGCAGTTCCTGGCGGAAGTTGAGCAGGTGCTGGTCGCTCAGCCGGTGCTCGATGTAGGAGCGGGCGTAGTTGCCCGGTGAGGCGTGTCCCTGGAAGTAGATGAAATCCGGCGTCCGCCCGTCGGCGCCGCCGCGGAAAAAGTGGTTGTAACCGACCTCATAAAGGGTAGCCAGGGAGGCGTAGGTCGAAATGTGTCCGCCCACCCCAAGATCCCCGGAGTTGGCGCGGACCACCATCGCCATGGCATTCCAGCGCACGTAGGACTTGATCTGCCGCTCCAGGGCGATGTCCCCCGGGTAGGCCGGTTCCTGGTCCACCGGGATGGTGTTCAGGTAGGGCGTGGACGTGACCGAGGGGATGGCGTGCCCCCGGGAACGCAGGCCGGCGATGAAGTCGGCTATGAGGAACTTCTGCTGCTCCGGCGACTTGCCGGTCAGCAGGGTCTCGGTGACGTCTTCCAGCGAGTCGCTGAGCCGGACCAGCGAGGCGCTGGAACGGGTGGTGACCGGGGACCGGGCGCCGCCGGAGGAGCGGCCGGAGGGAGGGGGGGCGGAGGGAGGATTCACTTCCAAGCGCGGGATCCTACCGCAATGCGACCGGGTGCCAAGTGGGAGTCCAAAATGAAAATGATTCCTGGTCGCCTGCCCGGACCACCGTTCCGACCCCTCGTAGGAGACGAGTTGACGAGGCTTTCGCTTCTTCCCTGCTGCGGTCGGCTGTCGCCCGGGGCTCGGGGTTACTCCCGGCACGGGTTGAGTTTGAGCCTGACGTCGGCCTACGGCCGGGCAAATACCACGCACACGGGCGCACCCACCGAGAGGGTCTGACCGGTCGGCGTCAGCCGCCCGGTGGCCGCATCCACCCGGAAGATCACGATCGAATCCGAATTCTGGTTCGCCGCCCAGAGGTACTGCCCGGACGGGTCGAGCTGGAAATTGCGGGGAGTCTTGCCCTGGGTGGACACCCGTTGGACCCAGCCGAGCTTTCCGTCCGAAACCACCGACATCACCGCAATGGAGTCGTCCCCGCGGTTGGATCCATAGACAAAGCGGCCGTTGGGATGCACGCAGACCTGCGCGGTGGAATTGCCCGGGACCGGACCGTCCTGCAGCGTGGAGGCCGTCTGGATCTCCTTCAGCGTCCCGCGGGCGGGATCATAGGCCATGCTGGTCAGGGTCGAGGTCAGTTCGTTGATGACGAACAGCCGCCGTCCGTCCGGGGAAAACGCCATGTGACGCGGACCGCTTCCCGGCGCCAGCCGGGCGAAGGGCGGGGTATTGGGGGCCAGGGTTCCGGCCTCGGCGCCCAGGCGGTACACCAGCACCTGATCCATCCCAAGGTCCGCGGCCAATGCGAAGCGGTTGTCCGGCGACGGATAGATGGAATGGGCATGCGGCTCCTTTTGCCGCTGGGCGTTCACGCTGGAGCCCGAGTGCTGCACAAAGGCGCTGTGCGGCCGGAGGGTTCCGTCGGCGGCAATGGGCAGCGCCACCAGACTGCCGCCACCGTAGTTGGCTGCGAGCAATGTCTTCCCGGTGCCATCCACGGCCACAAAGCACGGCCCCGCGCCGACCGCCGACTGCTGATTCAATTCCCTCAGCGCACCGCTGCCGGGCTGGATGGCGAAGGCGCTCAGGTAGCCGCCCGGCTTTCCATTCCACTGTTCCGACTCGTTGGCGGAGTACAGGAAGCGTCCGGAGGGATGCACGGCGAGAAACGAGGGGCTCTTTGACTTCGCCACCAGTCCCTGGGACTCCACCACGCCTGACGCCGTATCGAAGCGGTATCCATAGATTCCCTCGCTCCTGGGCCCGGTGTAGGTGCCCACATACACCTGCAGGAGCTCCGCGCTCAGTTCCGTGGTGATCATGAGAGTTCCCAAAAGCCAAGCCCGCCATCCCTTGAGGTGCATGGCGCTGACATACCCGTGCCCCGGCCCCGGACAGAAGCAAAAACGCCGGGACCGGATCCAGCACACCGGCTCAGCCGCAGCCAGTGGTCCAACTTCAGGGCGATGGCACCGCAGAGGCATCGAGCGGAGACACCGAGAAAGAGCCACACTCGTGAGGGGTGGCGGCCATCGCCGACCCGTGATTCCGGCTCCCCACACTCCCTACTGTCATTCCTCCGCGGCTCCGCGCCGCTGTGGTGAATCCCATCTCCGCGGTGGCGCCTCCCGGTGTGCCGCGGGCTCACCGGGCCAGATCCACCGCCCGCCACAGGTACCAACTGGCGGTGGTGCGGTGCGGACGCCACCGCTCGCCATGCTCGGCCAGGGCCTTGGGCGCGGGCATTTCGTCCAGCCCATAGGCCAGGCGAAAGCCGTTTCGCACCCCGAAATCATCCACCGGGAGCACGTCCTCCCGGGCCAGGGTGAACATGAGGAACATCTCCACGGTCCACCGCCCCACGCCGCGGCACTCGGTGAGACGCTCCACAATGGCGTCATCCTCCCAGCGGCAGAGCACCCGCCGGGACGGCAGATTGCCGTTCAGGGCGCGCTGGGTGAGGTCCCGGATGGCCGCCAGCTTGGCGCGGGAGAATCCTGCGGACCGGATGGCCTCATCCGACGCGGCGGCCACCAGCTCCGGCTTGGGAAATCCGCGCCCGGGAAAGAGCGCCCGGAAGCGTCGAAGGATCGTCCCCGCCGCGGTCCCGTTGAGCTGCTGATGAGCCACCGCGGAGACCAGGGCTTCGTAGGGTGTCCGGCGGTCCGGCCGGATCGGACAGGGTCCCACCCGACGGATCAGGCGGCGGAGCACCGGATCCACCCGGGACAAATGGGCATGGGCCTCCGGAGTCATGAGCGTCCCCTCAGCGCATCGCGGCCATGCGGTCCAGCGATTCGCCGGTCACCCGCATCACGGTCCAGTCCGTCAGCGGCACCGCGCCAAGGGATCGGTAGAACTCGATGCTCGGGGTGTTCCAGTCCAGCACCGACCAGTCGAACCGCCCGCAACCGCGCTCCCTGGCGAGCCGCCCCACCCGAAGCAGGAGGGCCCGCCCGAAGCCGCGTCCCCGGAACTCAGGCAGGACAAACAGGTCTTCCAGATAGATTCCGGGCCGGGCGAGAAACGTGGAGTAGTTCTGGAAGAACAGCGCCATGCCCACCGGCAGGGTGTCGAACTCCGCCAGCAGGACCTCGGCGGCCGGGCGCTCCCCGAACAGCGTCTGCCGGAGGGCCTCCTCCGTCGCCACACATTCGTGGGACAGACGTTCGTAGGCCGCCAGCGCGTGGATGAACCGGACGACTGTCGGGGCGTCGGAGGCCACCGCCCCCCGGATCCGGAAGGTCTCCGGGAGGATGCGGGCAGAGCTGTCCGGAGCCGGCATGGGCCCCGGTCAGCGGCGGAACCCGATGCCGGCCGAGGCGGCCGGAGCCCCGGGCATTTCGTGCGCGCAGGGCTGGTTGATCGGCACCTCGGGCACCGCGTTGTTCGGCCGCACGATGCCCTGGGCCAGCAACCAGCGCTCCACCTCCTCGCCGCTCACGTCGGCCAGGATCTGTCCGTTGATCTCCAGCGAGGGCTGAAGCATCTGCCCGGTCTTCTCGACCATCTGCTGGTAGAAGTCGGGGTTGTTGATGATGTCGCGGTCCTCAAAGGGCAGGTCGTACTTCCGCAGCACGGCGCGGACTCCCTGGCTCCAGCCGCAGGACGGCTTCATCCAGGCGACAATTTGTGGCTTCGCAGTCGTCGTCGTTGTCATGATGCGGCGACAGTGACATGCCGCCCATCGCACGCAAGCCGCGCAACCGGTCCAGATGGGTAAACGCTGTTGCACACGGATGCCCGGATCGTGATGTTGTCGCCGAATGCGTTTCCTCGTTTCCCTCTCCCTGGCTGCGTTCGCCTTGCTGTTCCCGGGGTCCGGCTCCGCCCTCCTGGGGATCCTGCACGCCCAGCACGTGCCGGTGGAGGTTGGTCAGACGGTCCGCGGATTTCAGGAGGACTTCGGGGGCACCACGCTTTCGGGCGTGTGGAAGGTGGCGGGAGAGGAGGTGTACTCCGTCGGCGACGGCCGGCTGCGGGTGACCTCCGCGGGCGGGGACCCCAATCACCTCCTCTATCAGGGCGCGCCCTACGACGCGACGGTGCAGGAGGTGCTTGCCCGGATGCGCATCCTGGAATTCGGGAGCGGCGATGCGGTGCGCGGCGGGGTGGCGACGGCGGTGTCCGACGACTTCGCCAACGAGGGCATCAACTATCACTTCCGCAACGAGCCCTCGGAGGGAGACCGCCATTTCGAGTTCCTGGACGACAAGCGGGCCTGGGCCAATGAGGACCCGTTTCCGTGGAAGAACGACACCTGGTACTGGGTCCGTCTCCGGCATGAACCGGACGCCGCCTCGGGCGGCGGTACGGACGATGTCTTCGCCAAGGTCTGGCTGGCGGACGGCAGCACGCCGGAGCCGTCGGCCTGGCAGAACACCTGGAACTACACCGGCGCTGGATTCTCCCGCACCGGATTTGCCGGGATTGTCGCCGGCAGCTCGGGCGGTCTTTCGGAGTTCGAGGTGGACTACTTCCTGCTGAAGTCGCCCGGGCTGCCGGAGATCACCGTCGCCCCGGCCGCCTTTCCGCAGATCCAGGTTCCGGTGGCCATCACCAACCAGCCGCAGGACCTCACGGTCGCGGAGCTGGCTCCGGCCACCTTCCAGGTTGCCGCCACCGGGAATCCAGAGCCCACCTTCCAGTGGTTCCGCAACGGAGCCGAAATCCAGGGAGCCACCAACGCCACCTACGAACTGGCCGCCGCCACCGTGATGGATGATCAGGCGCTGTTCACCGTGGTGGCCCGCAATGTGGCCAGCAACACACTGCATTCGGTCACCAGCCGAGAGGCGCGGCTCACAGTGATTCCGGACCGGGAGGCGCCGGTGCTGCTGGCGGCGGAGTCCCTCGGACTGAACCAGGTCGGCGTCACGTTCTCGGAAGCAGTCAGCGTGGCGTCTGCCACCGATACCGCGCATTACGTTGTTTCCGGACCTTCGGGAAGCGTGTCCATCCAGCGCGCCACCCTGGAGGGCAATTTTCGGCAGGTGGTCCTGGAGGTGGCGCCCCTGACCGGGGGGATCACCTACACCCTGGAGGTTCGCGACATTGCAGACCAATCCGCCGCGGGCAATACCGTGGCCGCCGGCAGCCGTACCAATTTCGTCGCCGCCTCCCTGGCCTCGGCGGATATCGGCAATCCCGCCACCGCGGGAAGCACGGTGGCGGTGCCCGGCGGCTACGACCTCACCGCGGGCGGTGCCGACATCGGGGGAACCTCCGATCAACTCCGTTTCAGCGGCCTGCGCCGCACGGGCAATTTTGATCTCCAGGTGCGGGTGCAGTCGCTGACGCTGGCCGATGCCTGGTCGGAGGCGGGCCTGATGGCCCGGGAGTCCGTCAACCCGGACAGTTCGTTTGTCGCCGCCCTCGCCACGCCGTCCATCGGCGGCACCTATTTTCAATCCCGGGCTGCCACCGGGGCGCGGGCGGCGATCTCCGGCTCCTTTCCGGTCAACTATCCGCACACCTGGCTGCGCCTGCGTCGCGAGGGGAATCAGTTCACCGGATTTGCCAGCCGGGATGGCCGCACCTGGACCGTGCTGGGCAGCACCAACCTGGCGCTGCCGTCCTCGCTCCTGGTGGGGCTCGCGGCATCCAGTCACCACGCCACCCAGACGGTCACCGCCGCGTTTCGCGACTACGGCCCCTGGGCGCCGGCTTCGGGATCGCCCGCCGTGGCGCCCGTGGAGCCGCCCGGACAATCCAGCCGTCTCACCAGTCTGGTGATCTCCGAAATCATGTACCATCCGCCCCCGCGTGCCGACGGACGCCAACTGGAGTTCATTGAACTGTTCAACACGCTGGGCACGCCGGAGGATCTCAGCGGGTACCGCATCGCCGGGGATGTGGATTACACCTTCCCCGCAGGAACGGTGATTCCTGGCGGCGGATTTCTCGTGGTGGCCCGCAATCCCGCGGACCTGGCGGCGGTGTACGGGCTCAGCGGCATTCTCGGGCCATTCGACGGTTCGGCGAATCTGCCCAACGACGAGGGGACAATCCGCCTTCGCAACCGGGTGGGCGCGGTGTTTCTCGAGGTCGAGTATTCCCGCCGCACGCCCTGGCCGGTGGCTGCGGACGGTACGGGACACTCCCTCGTGCTAAGCCGCCCCTCGCTGGGTGAGGCCGATCCGCAGGCCTGGGATCTGAGTGATGCCGCGGGCGGTTCGCCGGGACGCCTGGATCCCTTCACGCCCGACGCGCGCCGTCAGGTGCGGATCAACGAGGTGCTGGTGCGCGGTGGGGAGGCCGGAACGTCCTTTGTGGAACTCTTCAACGCCGGTCAGGAACCTGCCGACCTTTCCGGGTGCGTGCTCACCGACGATCCGGCCGTGAGCCGGTTCGTCCTCCCGCCGGGGACCACGATGGCCCCGGGCGCATTCCTCGCATGGAATCTCCAGGACACCCAGTTGCGTCTGCCGCCGGATGGCGGCCTGCTCTTTCTGCGGGATCCCGAAGGGGTCCGGATTCTCGATGCCGTGGAGCTGGGCGGGCAGGAGGCCGGAGTTTCGACGGGAAGGCATCCGGATGGCGCCAACGGGTTCCAGCGCCTTGAAGGACCAACCCCGGTTGCGGCCAATGCCGGCATCCGGCTTGGGGAGGTGATCCTCAACGAGCTGATGTACCATCCGATCTCCGGGTTGGATGACGATCAGTACGTGGAGCTGTTCAACCGCGGTTCGGAGGCGCTGTCTCTGGCGGGGTGGCGTCTGGCGGAGGGCATCAGCTTCGCCTTTCCGGACACCGCCCGCATCGCCGCCGGCGGCTACGTCGTGGTGGCGAAGAACGCGGCCCGATTGCTGACGAACCATCCCACGCTCACGGCCCAGAACACCTTTGGGGATTTTGCCGGACGCCTGTCCGGCCGCGGCGAGCGGATCGTCCTGCTACGGCCGGAGACCGTGCCGATCACCAATCAGAGCGGCGCGGTGATCGCAACGGTGGTTCATGTCCCGCTGGATGAAGTGAGCTACCGGGATGGCGGCCGTTGGGGGCAGTGGGCGGACGGCGGTGGCAGCAGTCTGGAGCGGGTGAGCCCGGAGGCCGACAGCCGGGCGGCATCCAGTTGGGCGGACAGCGACGAAACCGGCAAGGCTCCGTGGACCTCCGTCTCGGTGACCGGCGTTCTCGACAATGGGGATGTGTCGGTGGACCAGCTTCAGGTCCTCCTCCAGGGCGCCGGAGAATGTCTGATTGATGAGGTCCGGGTCACCAGCGCGGGCGTGAACCGGATCGCCAACTCGACCTTCCAGAGCAATGCCAACGGCTGGACCGCGGAGGGAACCGAGGCGACCTCGGGATGAGAGACGGGCGAGGGCTTTCAAAGCACACGGTCCTATCGTGTGCGTGCCCTGGCCCGGGGAGACAATCAGGTCAACCGCATCCGGGTGCCGCTGACCCGCAATCTTAATCCCGGGACATCGGCCACCATCAGCGCCCGGGTGCGCTGGCTGAAGGGGCATCCAGAAGTCCTGTTCCGGCTCCGGGGCAAATGGCTGGAGGCATTCTGCTCCATGGAGCTGCCGGGCAACCTGGGCTCTCCTGGCGCCGCCAACAGCCGGCAGATTCCTGAGGCCCCGCCGGCCATCGAGTCGGTCCGCCATTCGCCGGTGCTCCCGGCCGGTGGCGAACCGGTGGTGGTGACGGCCCGGGTGTCCGATCCCGGTGGGATTGGGACGGTTCAGCTCCGGTATCGGGTGGATCCGGCTCCGGCCATCCTGACGCTGTCCATGCGGGACGACGGGACCGCCGGCGATGCCATGGCCGGGGACGGCATCTTCAGCGCCACCCTGCCGGGCCGGCCTGCGGGAACCCTGGTCGCCTTCCATGTGCGGGCCACGGATCAGTCCCCGGCCGCCGCCACCGCCCAGTTTCCGGCAGATGCGCCGGCACGCGAATGCCTGGTTCGATTCGGAGAGACCACCCCGACCGGAAACCTCCCGGTGTATCGCCTCTGGATGACGGCCGCCACGCTTCAGACCTGGGTCAACCGAGGCCCGCTCGACAACACCCCGCTGGACATCACGTTCGTGCTCGGCGGCCACCGGGCCATCTACAACGCCCAGGCCCTCTATGCCGGCAGCCCCTACATCGCGCCGGGCTACAGTTCGCCGGACTCCGGCCGCTGCGCGTACAGCATCAGCTTTCCGCCCGACGACCGCCTGTACGGCGACACTGACCTGGTGCTCGACTGGCCCGGCGGTCATGGCAATGAGCGCACCGCGATGCAGGAACAACTGGGATACTGGATCGCCGATCGCATGGATCTCCCTTACAGCCATCGCTACCTGATCCGGCTCCACGTCAACGGCGTGACGGACATGCAGCGGGGTACGGTGTTTGAGGCGGTGAACCAGCCCGCCGGCGACTTCCTGGAGGCGTGGTCGCCCGACGACAGCGATGGAGACTTCTACAAGATTGACCGCGCCTTCGAGTTCGCCGACTGGGGCGGGGTCATTGCGGATCCGCAACCGCGCCTGGAGAACTACACGACGACGGGAGGCGCCAAGAAAACTGAACGATACCGCTACAACTGGCTCAAGCGCAGCACGGACTCCACGAAGGATTACTCCCAACTTTTTGCCCTGGTGGATGCAGTGAATGCGTCCGGCCCGGAACCCTACACCTCGCAGACCGAGGCGCTGGTGGACCTGGAGGAGTGGATGGGCATCCTGGCCACCGAGCACATCATCATCAATTTCGACGCCTACGGGCACATCATCGGCAAGAACATGTACGCCTACAAACCGCGCAATGGCGGGTGGAAGCTGTACATGTTCGATCTCGACTGGCTGATGCTGGCCGCGACGGGGTTCTCCCAGAATTACAGCGCCAGCCGGGCGCCCCTGTTCGACTGCGACGATCCGCTCATCAGCCGCATGTATGCGCACCCGCCCTTCCTGCGCGCCTACTACCGTGCGGTGAAGAAGGCGGTGGACGGACCGCTGGCCGCGGAGCAGTGCAATCCGGTGATGGACGCCAAGTACGCCTCCCTCCTTGCCAATGGCATCACCCACTGCGACGGCGGCACTCTGGTGGCGCCCAACGCCGTCAAGACCTGGTTCAGCCAGCGGCGCACCTACTTGGTCCGCCAACTGGCGACCGTGGCGGCGGAGTTTCGCATCACCAGCAACAACGGGGGCGACTTCTCGGTGAGCACCAATGTGACCACCCTCACCGGCACTGCGCCCGTCGAGGTGAAGGGGATTCGCATCAATGGCGTGGACACCCGCGTTACCTGGACCACGGTCACCAACTGGACGTTCCAGTTGACGCTGTCCGGAGGCGAGAACTCCTACTCGCTGGTGGGCTACGACGGCTCCGGCCAACCGCTCGCCAGCCAGAGCGATGTCATCCGCATCACCGCGCCCGGCGGTGGCGGCGAACTGCTGCCCATCGCCCTCAACGAATGGATGGCGGCCAACACCCGGACGCTCGCCGATCCCGCCGATGGCCACTACGAGGACTGGATCGAGCTGTTCAATCCGAACGAGGTGCCCGTGGACCTGACCGGCTACAGCCTCACCGACCGCCCCGAAGAGGTGACCGAACGCTGGTTCCTGCCCGCGTCGGTGTCCATCGCTCCCCGGGGTCACCTCCTGGTCTGGGCCGACGGCGAACCGGAACAGTATGTCCCGGGCGCCGCCGATCTCCACGCGCCGTTTCGCCTGAGCCAGAACGGCGAATCCATCGCCCTGTTTGGGCCGAATGGCGCCCTGGTGGACCAGGTCACCTTCGAGGCGCAGACCGACGACCTCAGCGAAGGCCGGTGGCCCGACGGCGCGCCCGAGGTGTTCTCCATGGCCACGCCGACCCCGCGTTCGGCCAATGTGATTCCGCCGGCCCTCCTGGAAATTCTGGGCGTCCGGTTGGATGGCGACGTCCTTTCGCTCTGGTGGTCCAGTCAGGCCGGAGTCCGCTACCGGGTTCAATACACGGACATTCTCGCCAGTCCGCACTGGAACGACTTGGGGGAGGTGGTCGCCACCGCCGCGACCACCTCCATCACCGACTCCCCCGGCGCCGGCCCCCGCTATTACCGGGTCCTGGGACCCCTTCCCTGACCTGGACGATTCGTCACCCGCTCGGCCGCAGTTCCTCCCTCACCGAGGATCAGTGGGCAGCGACCAGTAGTCCGTGATTCGGAAATAGTGGGGAGCGGAAGAGGGATCCAGATCCCAGGTTGCGAGCGCCCTCCAGACCACCTCGTCGCTGGGTCCGGCGATTTGCAGGTCGGCCGCCTCCCTCCAATGCAGCAGGTCGTTGGAACCCCAGAGCCGAAAGGCTTCACCGAGGTTGCCGTCACACTGGATGCGAATGGTCGCATTCCCACGTTTCTCGACGGAGACGAAGCCGGGACCGGAGGTCAATGGCAGCACAAACAAACCGGCAAAGTCACTGACATCACCAAGTCTTGGAGGCGGCAGATCTCCGCCTCCAAGCTGCGTCAGCGTGACCAGGGTCTGCGCTCTAAGTGCCGTCGCGTCGAAGGAGTCACCTGTTGAGGTGTCCCACGCTCTGATGACGATGTTCCCGGCCCCGCCAGGAGTGCTCCCAGGAATGGCAACAACACCCAGGTTGAAGAGCCCATCGGCTACCAGGCCGCCGGCCTTGATCACGGCACCTGTCGCATCCAAAACCTCCACCCGGCCGAGATGCTTCGGCAACGGGCCGGAGAGGCCGTAAACGCACGCCATTTGAGGCCGGCCCAGAGGAACAAAGTCGTTGCGCAGAACGACGGATCCCATCGGTGCTGTCTGGCTCGTGGCACGAGTTCCGAAACTCGTGGCCAACACCAGCGAGACAAGGAAAGGAGTCATCCGGGCGGAAAACACATTGGCACGATGGATCAGTGTCCCAGCGATCGCCAGACGAAACTGGCGACATGACGAACGCGGGCGGGTGGTTCATCTTCATGTCAAATTCCAGCTTGACCACATGTCAACGATTGTGGGGGCGCGATAAACCATGAAAAAGCCTCCAAACTCCTGCGCAGCGTTCCTGGCCCTGTTGCTCCCGGCGACGGTGAGCGGCGGCATCATCGAGATCACGGGCATGAAGAATGCCAGTCGGGTAGTGGGATCCGTCCGGTCCCTCGTCCATCCTGGGGAACCCGGCAGTCAACGCCTGGACTCCGTGACTCCGTGACGGCGCAGGACGGCTCTCACGGCCTCGGTGCCGCCGGGCTGCGCGGGCGGCGTTGCGCCGGCACGGAGCAGGGCCTCGACGACGCCCGCATAGTTTCCGGTTTCGCGATACCAGCCGTGCTCGGAACCGTGCGTGGCCCAGCCGATGGGCGGAGCATGGTGATCGGCATCCGGCAGATCCAGTGGCGGGTGGTGCGGCAGGAGGGCTTCCACCATCTCCAGGTTGCCGTGGAATGCGGCCCAGTGCAGCGCGGTGCCCTGGTGCTGTCCCCTGGCATCCACCGGCCAGCCGGCCTGAAGCAGCAGGCGGACCGCCGTGAGGCTGTTGTTTCGGGCGGCGTGAGCCAACTCCCTCCGGGTGGTCTCAGAAAGGCGCGCGATGAGGTCCGGCTCTGCGGCGAGAAGCACCTTCACCGCCGCCTCGTCATTGCCCAGAACGACGGACAGCAGTTTGACCTCGGCCGGACTGCGCTCCAGGAGCAGTTGCAGCACCTGGGCGTGTCCGAATTTGCGTGCGACATCATGTGCCGACACCTGCGAACCCAGGGTCCACTGGTAGATGGTGCCTCCCGCCCTCGGATGGATCTTTGGAAAATGCTCGTCGTCCACCCTCAGGGAGATGGACGCGGGATCGGCATCCAGATGCCGGCGCACCAACGGCAGATCCCCCAGGGCCACCGCCATGAGCAGGTCGGTCCGGCAGCCGCGCTGGACCAAAAAGCGCGCGACGTCCTGCCGGTCCCCAAGCATCCACTGGGCGGGCGTGGATTCGTGATCCACGTCCCGGGCATCCGGACCCGCCCCGTGGTTCAGCAGGAACTCCGCAACCTCCACGGAACCGGCAAAGTGCAGCGGCGTCTGGCCATCCCCGCCGCGCGCGTGCACCAGCCCGGGATCCGCGATCACCAGGTCCCTCAACCGGGCCATCAGGCCCAACCGCGCCGCGGCGTGGACATCCACAATGGCCCCGCGCCCGATGGCGTAAGTGGCCAGTTCGGGCGGTGCGTTGTGGAGCAGGCCGAAGCCGCCGGCCCACCAGCGGCTCTTGGCGTTGATGTCCGCGCCGGCGTCCAGGAAGACGTCCAGCATGGCGCGGCTCCTGACCTGCGTGATGGGCTGGGAGTCGAACGGGCCGATGGGCTCGTTAAGCCGGGCCTTGAAGGCGGGATACCGCTCAAGCAGTCGGGCGATCAGCGAGGCGTCGTCCGCATGAAACGCCTGCTTGAACAGCTCCAGAGGATCCCGGGTTTCCAGCAGGAGGGATTCCATGTGTTCCTTGAGCTTGGGCCAACTCGCGAAGCCGTGCTCTCTGGCGAGCACAAGCTGGGCGTCGGCAAGGGACACCTCAGCCGCCAGGATTCTTGGGTCCGGCGCCGAGGCGAACTCCGGGTGATTCTCCCGGAAGCGACGAAGCGCTGCGGGGTCTCCGGACTTGTGGGATTTCAGGAGGTCCTTGGCCTGCTTCCGGAGATGTTCCAGATCAGGCCGTGCGGGTAGCGGTGTTGGCATGCAACCTTTCTGCTGAAGCCCGAGGTCCGCTGACAGGCAGCATCAAGGTTGAGGTGACACCGACCACTGGCAGGTGGGCTCAGCCCTTTCCGCGGACCCGGATGCACCCTGGAATGCGTCGCGAACGGACCAAACGCCGACAATGCGGGTCAAGAGGATTCAGCGGTTTCAGGTGTCACCCGTTGCCGCCCGCCCTCAGACTGCATCGTGACGAAGGTGCTTACTTTCCATGGGCGAATTGCCCTGGGTTTTGCTGAAACCGGGCACTTATCGAGCTTTCCAGGGAATAGGGCTGGTGCGCCCGGCGCGAGTCGAACGCGCGACCGTCCGCTTAGAAGGCGGATGCTCTATCCAACTGAGCTACGGGCGCCCTGGATCCCGAACCTTGGGTGGCGGCGTGACGGGCTTTCAAGGGATTTGTGGCCCGGCCAGGGGCGGGGAGTTTTCAGTTTTCAGTCTGCAGTTTTCAGCGGGAGGTGTCTGATGGGAGGGCGCACTGCGATTCCCGGCGTTCCTTTGCGGGCGCAGCGGATTTGACGTGGGGTGTATGGAAGCCAGCGCCTCCCGGCCGGGAAACGGCATTCCCCCCACCGCGGACCACTGCCGACTCATCCAATGCCGAAGGCCTGGCGCAACTGGGCGACACTCTGTGGCACGGCGATTTCGGGATCCGCCTTGCCCTCCATCTCCAGGGACACCCAGCCGCGGTACCCGGCGTCACGGAGGATGCGGGCGATGCGCGGATAATCGAGATCCAGGGTGTACCACTCACCGCCGCCGGGATAAGTCTTGGCCTGGACGAACACGGCTTTGGACGCCACCGCCGCCAGCTTGTCGTAGGGATCCTCCAGGAAGTTGCCGGTGTCGAGCAGGAGACCAAACCAGGGGGACCGGACCTGAGCCGCGATGCGCTGCAGGCCCTCCGGGGTGCGGGTGAGCCCCCAGTGGTTCTCCACCGCGAGCATCACGCCGGCGCGCTCGGCGTCGGGGAGGCACTGCTCCAGGCACTCCACGCACCAGCGGAACCCGTCGTCCTCGGTGTGTCCGGGCAGCACCGGCTCGATGCCGCGGGCCTTCATCAGGTCGTCAAAGCTGGCAATGGTGTTCCAGCGTCCGGAGTTGATCCGGATCACCGGCGTGCCGAGCTCGGCGGCGATGGTGATGCACTTGCGGGTATGCTCCACCTGCTGGCGGCGCACGGCGGGATCCGGATCCACGAAGTCCTGGTGGATGCTCAGCGCGCACAGGCTGATGCCGTTGCGGAAGGCGTGGCGCTTGAGGCGCGCCAGGTAGGCCCGATGCTCCGGTGTGAGGGGTTCCTTCTCCGGGAGATCCATTTGCCGGTGCAGCACGTCCACCCCGGCCAACCCCAGGCGGTTGGCCCGTTCGATGACCGTCTCCACCGTCACCTTCGGACCGCGGAAGTGCCAGTAGGAGTAGGTGGAGACCGCCAACTGAATGCCAGCGCCACCGGCCGCCAGCGGCGTGGCGGCGGGTTCGGCAGCAGCGGCGGGGGAAGGGAGGACCGCACCCATAGCGGCCGTGGCCGCGGACTGGAGGAAGGAACGTCGGGGAATGTCCATGCCGCAGAGTGATCCGAACAGCGCCGGCAGGAAAGCCTTCAACCCGCTCGCCCAGCCTTCCACAGGTGAGCCTCATCCGCTCCCCAATCGCCCTCTGTCACCGCGCCGTCCCCGCTCCCATTCCCACGATCATCGCAAACTGGAATTCCCCTGCCCCACGGTTCATTCTCCCAACCGTTCAATCGCTGACCGCAGCCCTTCCATTTCCATGATTCCACGTCGTCTGCCTCAAGTTGCCGCCATGGCCCTCACCGCCGCCTCCATCGCCACCTCCCCGACGCTCGCCGACGAAGGCATGTGGCTTTACGAGAATCCGCCCCGCCAGATCCTCAAGGAGCGTCATGACTTCGACCTCACCCCGGAATGGCTGGAGCACCTGATGCACTCCTCGGTGCGCTTCAACTCGGGGGGTTCCGGCAGCTTTGTCAGCGAGGACGGCCTGGTGCTGTCCAATCATCACGTCGGCGCGGATGCCCTCCAAAAGGTCAGCACCCCGGAGAAGAATTACCTTCGGGACGGGTTCCATGCCCGAAGCCTGGGGGACGAGATCCGTTGTGTGGACCTGGAGCTGAACGTGCTCCAGTCCATCGAGGACGTCACCGTGCGGGTCAACGAGGCGGTGCCGTCCGGCGCCCCGCCCGAGGCGGCGGTGCTGGCCCGGCGCAAGATCATTGCGGAGATCGAGAAGGAGTCCCTCGAGCGGACCGGCCTGCGCTCCAACGTGACCACCCTGTACCAGGGCGGCCGCTATCACCTCTACCGCTTCAAGCGCTACACCGACGTGCGGCTGGTGTTCGCCCCGGAGCAGCAGATCGCGTTCTTTGGCGGGGATCCCGACAATTTCGAGTTTCCCCGCTACTGCCTGGATGTCTGCCTGTTCCGGGTATACGAGAATGACCGCCCGGTCCGCGTGGACCACCATCTGAAGTGGTCGCCGGACGGCAGCCGGGAAGGCGACCTCACCTTTGTGTCGGGACATCCCGGACGCACCAGCCGCCTGCTGACCCTGACCGAGCTCGAGTACCTGCGGGACATCCAGTTCCCCTACACGCTGGCCCGTCTGAAGCGCCTGGAATCGCTGCTGCGGTCCTGGAGCGAGCGCAGCGAGGAGAACGGGCGGCGGGCGAAGGACGAGCTGTTTGGCGTGCAGAACTCCCGCAAGGCACGGGACGGCGGGATGGCGGGCCTGTGCGACCCGGTGCTGATGGGACGGAAGGCGGAGGCCGAGAAGCGGTTCCGCGAGCGCCTGGCTGCCAGCGGGCAGTTCCCGGCCGCGGTCGCCGCCTACGACCAGCTCGCGGCGGCGCAGAAGGCCATCGCCGTCCAGGCGCTGCGCCTGCGTCTGCTGGAGGCGGGTCACGCATTCAACAGCGAGAGCTTCGACATCGCACGCACCCTGCTGCGGGCCGGGGAGGAGCGTCCCAAGCCCAACGGCGAGCGCCTGCGCGAGTACTCCGACGCCAACCGGGAGCCGCTGGAGCTCGACCTCCTGTCCGACAAGCCGATCCATGAGGACCTGGAGATCCTCATGCTGGGCGACGCCCTGACCTTCCTGGGCGAGCAGCTCGGCTTCAACGATCCGCTGGTGACCCGGGTGCTGGACGGACAGTCCCCCCGGGCGCGCGCCGCCGCCCTGATCCAGGGTACCCGGGTGCGCGACGTCGCCGAGCGGCGGCGCCTCTACGAGGGAGGGGCGGCGGCCGTGTCGGCCTCGCAGGATCCCATGATCGCGCTGGCGCGCCTCGTGGATGCCGAGGCCCGCGAGGCGCGGCGGCTGGTGGAGGCCCAGGATGAACTCAAGCAGCAGGCCCAGGCGGCGATCGCCAAGGCGCGCTTCGCGCTGGAGGGGGACGGACAGTATCCCGACGCCACCTTCACCCTGCGCCTCGCCTTCGGAAGGGTGCAGGGCTACGAGGAAAACGGCCGGACTGTGGCGCCGTACACCACCTACACCGGACTCTATGAGCGCAACACCCAGATGGCCAACCGGCCGCCCTTTGACCTGCCGCCGCGCTGGCTCAAGAAGAAGTCCTCGCTGAACCTCAAGACGCCGTTCAACTTCATCAACACCGCAGACATCATCGGGGGCAACTCCGGCAGCCCGGTGGTGAACCGCGCCGGCGAGTTTGTGGGCATCATCTTCGACGGCAATATCCAGTCGCTCGTCCTCGACTTCGCCTACGACGATGTCCAGGCCCGCGCCCTCAGCGTGGATAGCCGCGGCATCCTGGAGGCGCTCGACAAGGTGTACGGCGCCCGGGATCTAGTCCGGGAGCTGAAGTCCGGCCGCCGCATCCGCCGCTGAGCCGCAGCCATTCCACAAAAACCAGAGCACTGGCACCACAGAGGCGCGGAGACACGGAGAGAAACGCCGAATGGATGGGACGGCATCATTCACCTAACCGTGATTCCGCCTCTCCCAATTTCCACCGTCATTCCTCCGTGTTCTCAGCGCCTCGGTGGTGATACCCGCCGTTTCTTACCGCATCGTTACGGCTGGGCGGCAGCTCTCCCCGGTTCGTGGTGACCTGGCAACCGGACTCCATCCCTGGCGCATGGTGGCGTGCAGCGGAGCGGGGCCGGGGAAACGTTGCCTGCCGGGGTGCCGACATTCCCGCCCGTCCGCCTCAGGCACCTCGAAGCGGCATGGGGGTTCGGATCTCCAGCCCCCAGCTCCCAGGGACCGTTCCGGGATTGTTTCCACCGTCTGGACCCGCAACCTCTCACCGATGATTCGACGCTTCCTTCACGCCCTGTTCCTCGCCGGCACGCTGCTCACCGCGCAGGCGGCTCCGAGCCTGGCGGAACGGCTGGGCCATGCCCCGGGAGCACGGCTCCTCATCGTCAATGGGGATGACGTGGGCATGTGCCACTCGGCGAATGTGGCCACGATTGCGGCGTTGGAGACCGGGTTGATGCGCTCGGCGACCATCCTGGTACCCTGTCCCTGGTTCCTGGAGATCGCCCGGTATGCGCGGGCGCATCCGGGCAGCGATTTCGGCATCCATTTGTGCCAGACCTCGGAATGGCAGGTATACCGTTGGGGACCGGTGGCACCGCGGTTGGAGGTGCCCGGGTTGCTCGATCCCGAGGGGTACCTCTGGCATGAGACCCCGCAGGTCTATGCCAGATCGAATCCCCGGGAGGCCCTGATCGAATCACGCGCCCAGATCCGCAAGGCGCTGGAGGCCGGTGTGGACATCACCCATCTCGATTCCCACATGGGGGTGCTCCAATACCGTCCCGACTACCTGGAGTCGTACCTTCAGTTGGCCGTGGAGTTCGATCTGCCGGTGCGCATGGCGTCCGAAGAGGCCTTTGCCGAGGCCGGGCAGTCCGGATGGCGCGAGCGGTTTGCCACGCAGGGCATCCTGTTTCCCGACGACTTCGTCTTCAACATCCGCTACGCCGGACCTGAGGACGTGAAGCGGTTCTGGATGGACCGGCTGTCCCGGTTGAAGCCCGGGGTGACCGAGATCTTCATCCATGCCGGGGCGCCGACGGAGGAGTTGAAGGCGATCACCGGCAGTTGGGCGGTGCGCGCCGCCGAGGCCGATCTCTTCACCCACGACGCCGAACTGAAGGCGCTGCTGGAACGTCAGGGAGTGGTGTTGATCGGCTACCGCCCGATCCGGGATCTCCAGCGCCGGCTCCGTCCTGCGAAGCCGTAGCAGCGAGAGCGGGACGAGACCGCCCGCGTTCCCGGTGATTCGTCCACAGGCACAGCGGGCTGAAGATGGGAACTCGGGAACCTCGTTCCAGGGACGGCTTACTGTTTTCGCTGGGCGCGGCGCTTGGCTTCGAGCAGACGGCTGGTGGCGCTGCCTGGTGGCGCGGAAGCTGAAGGCGGCGGAGGGGTGGGAGCCGCCGGTTCTGCAGGTGTCCCGGAGTCATCGGCGGACTCCGAGGCAAGGGATGCCGGCGTCCGGGTCGGACGAAACAAATCGTCGGTGGTGGCCGGACTTCGGACCACCTCCACGGCACCGGCCGCCGTGCGGGTGCCGCGGGTTCGTTCGCGGGTGGCCAGCAGGGTTCCGAGGGATTCCTGGCCGGCCACCGCCCGGCGCGAAGGCGTCAGGCCCAGCCAAACCCGTGCCTGGCTCCAGCCCCGCGCCCACTCCTCTCGGTCCACATCCACGCGGCGCGCGGCGACGTCGAGCACGAACAGGATCACCAGCAGCTTGAGCAGATCCTCCCACAGGTCGCGGGGCTGATAGGTCTTCACCCGGTTCAGCAAAAACGGATTGTCCACATCGGGATTCAGCACCCGCCCTCCGCCCAACTCCGCCAGGCGGCGCAGCAGCGGCAGATTGGGCTCCGAGGCGTTGAACTCCGGGGAGTAGTTCACGCTGGCCCCGAGCACCTGGGCGCCCACCACCTGGCCGTCCTTCATCTCCAGAAGGTTCACCAGGTAGGCACCCACTTCCCGGGTGGGAAACCGGGTCTCGTAATGTCCGGGCCCCGTCTGTTCCAGCGACACCACGCTGCGCTCCCCCTTGGGGCTCACCACC